>NZ_KV801835.1:0-19835 GCF_001810555.1 Corynebacterium sp. HMSC063G05
TTTTTGTCATAAACGCAGTCAGTAACTCGGATTGATCCGCCACCGCCGAACATAATCGGCGGAACATAAACGCAGTCGACTAAGCAAAAGCAAGCACCCACCAACGGAATCGTTGGTGGGTGCTTGCTTTATTGAAATAGAAACGCTTTGCGGAAAATACGACAGCGGTTAGCTTGCGCTAGCTGTCGCGACCAGCGCCTGAGGCCCATTCCTCCCAGTCAGAGTAATAGTCGTCTCGATCGGACTCGTTCGACTTGCCGACGAGTTCCCGCTGCAGACGTTCCAAATCCATTTCTGGTGAATCGTACTTGAGCTGACGGGCAACCTTCGCCTGCTTTGCTTTCGCACGGCCGCGACCCATGGCCTGACCCCCTTGTGTAATCCGTGGGGCGGCACGGGGATACGGCCGACCCACTTATGTCTTATTGCGTTAATTCCTGTAAGACACCATAGCCGATTTTTAGACGAAGGGGTTACGCGGGGAGGCCCATAGTGGGTCGTGTCCTCGCGCTCAGACAACTCAATATGTGCTGTGGCCTGGGGAAATGTCCTTTCTGAAAAAGAATGGAAAAAGTTATTTTTTCACCACTCTGTCTGGTGGCTTTACCTATTTCCTGTTACCTATTTCCCACGCAGGCGGTTGATGGCCACACGGCCCGGCGGCAGCTGCTCAACGCGGTCGATGGAGGAAGGGTCGACGGCCACGGCGCAGTCACCCACCACAAGGCCCTCGCGCTCCTGAGCTGAGCGTTTAAGCAGAGCCAAAGCAATCGGGCCGTAATCGGCATGTTGCACGACGGTGCCCACGCGGCCCACGGCGCGCTTGCCCATCATCACTGGATTGCCGGTTTCCGGCAGGGTGGCCGAGCCGTCGAGCTGCAGCATCACCAAAACTCGTGGGGAGCGACCAACATTGTGGACACGTGATACCGTCTCTTGGCCGCGATAGCAGCCCTTGTCCAAGTGCACGGCAGCCGTGTCGAATTCAGAAGCAATCCAGCGGGGAGCCTCATGCGGAATCATCTTCTCGTCTACGTCGATTCCCAGCTCGGGCCGCAAGGAGACTACGCGTTCGGCCTCCCAGCCCATCAGGCCGACTGGGGAGGCGCCAGCGGCCACCAGCGCGTCCCAAGCACCGACTAAATCCTGTCGGCGTACGAGCACATCCACACGCCCGCCGCGTGGCCACGGCAGGTGCCGGACGTAGGAATGTCCCACAGTCGTAGCTTTACCCACCTGCGGGAATGCGAGACCAGCGGCTACCAGGACCTCAGGGGCATTCGGCCCCATGACGGAAATAATCGCCCTTTCTACCTCAGCAATTTCCACCTTGGACCAGAACACCATCATGTTCAGGTACTTCAACAGGGAGTCGAAGCCGGCAGGGGGCACGTCGATAAGCACGGAATCGTCCAAAACAGTCAACGTCATGTGATGGAGAACGTGACCGTTTGCATCCAGGTTCAGTGCTTCAGTGACAGTGCCGGGAGCGGCTTCGTCGACCTTCTGCGAAAAAAGTGTGTTGAGGTAGGTCAGGCGATCCTCGCCAGTGACCTCAATAACGCGGTAGTACGAGCGATCTACTACGCCGCAGTCCTCCTGCAGGTGACGTTGCTCTACCAGCGGACGGCCGTAGTGCCATGCCACGCTAGCTTGCCCTGTGGTTTGCTCAACGTTTTTCGCTGAGTTTCCGTCTGGGGCGTTCTCTGAGGCCTTCTCCAAACCTTCCATCTGTCCGCCCAGTTCGAGGGCAGCGGCGCCAGCCACGTGAGACATCAAAGGACTTACATACTCAACACTCACTCCCTCATGTTAACCAGAAATCCTCAAATTAAGCATGGATTAAGCTTGTGTGTATGACGGATTCGCTTTCTTCTCTAGTGCTTATCGACGTCTTCGCAGACGGCGGCCCGATTGCTGTCGAGGCAGGACAGCCGTTCCTCTACGCGGATGATCTCGGAGCTATTCGCGGCGACGGAGTTTTTGAAACACTCCTGGTCAGGGGTGGTCATACCTGTAATACTGACCGGCACGAGAAGCGATTCGCATCGTCAGCGCTAATGCTGGATTTGCCAACCCCAGATCTGCAGCAGTGGCGGGCGGCTACCGAGGTCGCACTACAGGAGTTGCGCGATAGGTCAATTGAGGGGGATGCGACGTTGCGGTGGGTGTACTCGCGTGGTCGTGAGTCCACCGGAGAGCCGACTGGCTACGTTTTGGCTAGCTCCGCGGAAAAGGTGGCGGAAAACCGTCTGAAGCCGGTATCGGTCATGCTTGCAGAGCGCGGTTTCTCGCTCGACCTTGGCTCCCGTGCACCGTGGGCGCTCATCGGCGCGAAAACGTTGTCATACGCAGCTAATATGGCCGCTTTGCGCTATGCCAAGTCCAAGGGTTTTGACGATGTCATCTTCACGTCCGCAGAGGGCAAGCTCTTGGAAGGCCCAACATCGACCATCATCGTTCAGCGCGGCAATGAACTGCTGACTCCCAACCCCGGTGAAGGAGTGCTGCCGGGCACAACTCAGGCAGCGCTGTTTGAAACAGCCGCCAACTGCGGCTGGAAAGTCACCCCGACGGTCCTGGTGCCCGGGGACCTATTCACCGCCGATGCGGTATGGCTGGTGTCTTCGGTGCGTATCGCGGTCGTGGTTAAGTCCATCGATGGTGAGCCCATCCGGCAGCCGGATGCAATCGCGGAAAAGGAATTCCGCGACCTGTGTGACAAGGCGCTGGCGACGCAGTAGGGCCCCAAATAGTAGGGCTTGATGCAGTTGGGCGACGCAGTAAGGCCACACAACGCCCGTCGTAAAGCGGGGAGAACCTAGCCCGCGTAGCGCTTGAGCTGCGCGGACATGCGGGGAGCGAATTCCTCATCCCGCAGGCGCTCGTCCACCCACCCGAGATCGTTGTTCGGCATCAGACCGTAGAGGCGCTTGCCCGGGCCAAGGGATGCAGGACCGGTAGCAGTGACCATTGTGGAGGCTGCCTGCAGTTCCCATGCACGCTCGGAAACCGGCTTGCCGTAGTAGATCTCAGTGACGCCGGTGGAGTGGACGCAGATGAACTCAATCTCGTCCTCGTTGTTAATGCGCCAAAATCCTGTTTCGCGCTGGTCAGGGCCGGTCGGCTTGCCTTCTTCGTCCAGCTTCCAGATGCGCGACTCATACTTCAGGTAGTTCTCGCCATCGTGGCTGAAAATGAGCTGCTGGCCGAAGTTGTACTCGCCGTCGACGACAGTGTTCGCCTGCCCCTCACCGCGCCACACGCCGACCAGCGGCAGTAGTGCCAGCAGGCCGTTGTGAATATTCGGGCCGAAGCGCAGGTTAGCGGTCTCGTCGGGGATCGGGAGCCCCTCAAGCTCAGTGATGTTGCGCGTAGCGGTGCTCTTGGCCTGTTCGGCCGCGCGGTTGATGGCCTCGTTGCCGTCGAGGCGAGGGGCTTCCGCAGCTGCAGGCTCCTGTGCAGCGGCGTCTGTCTGGTTGCTGCCATTCTTCTCGGTCATGCTTCACACTCTACCGCTGAAGCTCTTGTGGCCATGTATGGGCTGTTGTCGCATGGTGCTAACGCTGCACCGACGCTTAACGGCGATGCTTGACGACGGCCTTAGCGACGCACCCGACAGTTCTTCTCCGGCAGCTTCTCCGTGGATTGAGCTGACGCCTCGGCATCCTGCTGGGATGTCGGCGGCATGAAGTTTGTTGGCGACACGGTGCACAGAATCTGTTCGCCTTCGATGGTGATAGAACCGCCCGACACGTACACGCGAGTCGCCGGCATGCCCATCGGTATCTCTGAATCCCGCAGCGTCAGAGCGAAGGTGTCCATGATGTGCTGCGTATCAGCCTCAGACAGCTCAGGTTTGATGTGGCTTTTAGAATCCGTTGGGGACGAGGGCGCAGAAATAATCTCCATCGGCGTAATGACCACGTCGCGGCTGACAATGCGCAACTTCGCCGTAACCTGGGTTTTTCCCTGCCATCCGGCTGGCGTGGCCTCGAAGATAGCCTCGGTCTCCCAGCCGCCGGTGGGGGAGGAGTCCTTCAGGCTCTGGATACTCAAGTCTGTCAGTCCCAGCTTGTTTCCCAGAGAGACACCGTCGAGCGAGAGCTTAGTGAAGTACTGCTTCGTCGGCGATTCTGGGAAATTACCGCTGAGCACCGCCGATGCCGGGACCTTAACGTTGGAGGCTCCGTACTCCAGAGATACCAAGCCGAAGTCGGGCACCTCGACATCGCGGATGCGCGAGGTTACGGAGCTCCATTTTCCCGTAACAAAAGAGGACAAGTAGGCCTTGCCACCAATGGCGACGTATGGGGTCATCTCCAGCTGAGCAGTCTCCTGAATATGCTCGGAGAGCTTGTACTCCGCATGGCTGGCGAAGCCCATGTCGGTGGCAATCACCAGCGCGGCAACGGCGAGGATAGAGCCACCGATCTTCTTCTGTCGTCGGGAAATGGACACACTCTATTAGTACCCCATCGCTTTTGGCTCAGACGACATCGGGGAAGTGTTGAATTCGCTGCTGTGTATAGGGTGGGGCGTATGAACGTAACCGAACTGCTTGACGTAGACACCACCGCCGCCGATACGCTACTGCAGCACGCCCACTCCGCCGACGGCGTGGAGGCGTTCGGCGAGGCTTTCGTCCGAGGGCTTGACGACGAATCTTTCGGGCATCGACACTTTGCGATTATTGAGAACGACCGTTACTTGGGCCTGGCAGCCGTTGCGCCAGATGCTGTGGAAATGGCTGTTGACCCGGAGTTTCGTAAGCAAGGAGTGGGGGCGAAGCTGCTAGCGCACATCGATGCTGAGGTCGGCGAGCGCCTGCCTATCTGGGCTCACGGAGATGTTGCCGGTGCCAGTCGTTTGGCAGAGTTGACGGGACGCAAGGTCATCCGCGAGCTGTTGCAGATGTCCATTTCGAGCTCAGCGTTGGAGAAGGCGGCGGGGGACGTCGATAAGCGTGATGATGTTGAAGCGCTAACCCTGACTGCGGCACGTGCGAAGTGGGGTGAGGCGGCCGTGGATCGGGCGTGGTTGGCTGTGAATAACGAGGCGTTTGACTGGCATCCGGAGCAGGGTGGTTGGTCGCAGCCACAACTCGATCGAGCTCGAAACGTGCAGTGGTTCGACCCGGAGGGCGTTTTCTTTGCTGCGGATGTGGCCGGGGCGCGCGACAGTGCGGAGGAGATTTGCGGTTTCCACTGGACGAAGTGGCACGCCGAGGAGTCTGTGCCAACTGGTGAGGTGTATGTGATCGGGCTGAGCTCGAAGGCACGCGGACGTGGCCTGGGGCGATGGCTGACCAATGTTGGGCTTTCCTATCTCCGGAACCGGGGAGCGGAAAAGGTAATTCTCTATGTGGAAGGCGACAATGCGCCGGCAGTGCGCACGTACCGTGCGGTCGGTTTCGAGGTGGCCCGCCGTGATGTGATGTACGGCGCGTAGATGCGACGGTTCGGTTTATTGGGGGAGTTATTGAAGGCGAGTTGTTGAAGGGGGAGCTTAGCTTTATCTCAGTTTTAGGTGGTTTTCCTCTGGCGCGGGGGCAATGATTCTTGTGTTTTTGAGGAGATGCTGTCCAATCCTCAGTGTTTCAGGGGCGCATTTTAGGGCCTCTTACAGGGAAAATGAGGATAAATAAAGGATTACTTGCGCCGTTCACCAATTGTTAATGTTCTGAACAGGTTCCGGTTACTATCGGTAGATAGGTTCAGCGCAGTGGACCGGAGTGTGGCGGTTCCACGTGAACTGTTTCACTCATTGTGTAAAACCCCGGAGGATTTACTGTGCTGAAGAAGAACCGTGCGGCATCTGTCATTGGTTTGGCCGCTGTTGCAAGCCTTACCCTGGCTGCTTGCTCTGAAGAGGGCGGCGAAGGCGCTTCTAACGTTGAGGGTCTGGCTGACGTCACCGGTGAGCTGCAGGGCGAGGGCGCTACCTCGCAGCAGCGCGCCATGGATTTGTTTGCCACCAAGTTTGAAGAGACCGGCTCGACCCTGTCGTACAACGCATCTGGCTCTGGTTCCGGTCAGACTCAGTTCATTGCCGGCACCGTTGCTTTCGCTGGCTCTGACTCCCCGCTGAAGGAGAAGGACGGCAAGGACCAGGTCGCAGAGGCTAAGAAGCGCTGCGACGGCAATGAAGCATGGCACCTGCCGATGGTTATCGGTCCGGTTGCCGTTGCCTACAACCTCGAGGGTGTTGACGTCGCTCTGACCCCGGCTCTGGTTGCTGAAATCTTCGACGGCAAGATCACCAAGTGGAACGACCCGAAGATCGCTGAGGTCAACGAGGGTGTCGATCTTCCGGAGAAGGACATCAAGGTTGTCTACCGCTCTGAGGAGTCCGGTACTACTGATAACTTCATGAAGTTCCTGAGCGCAGCTGCTCCGGAGCAGTGGCAGCACGAGGCTTCCAAGTCCTTCCCGACTGCTACTGGCCAGGGTGCTAACGGCTCGGCTGGTGTTGTCAACGAGGTCGCCAACATCGACGGTGCTATCACCTACGTCGAGGCTGGCTTCGCTGAGGACAAGGACCTGGGCATCGCCAAGATGGACTTCGGTCATGGTCCGGTTGAGCTGAACAACGACACCGTCGGTAAGGCTCTGGATTCCGTCACGTTCAAGACTGAGGGTCACAACATGGTTGTTGACACCGACGCTCTGTTCGCAATGGATGAGGAAGGCGCTTACCCGCTGGTTCTGACCACTTACGAAATCGTCTGCTCCGCTGGTTACGACGAGCAGACTCGTGACCTGGTTAAGAACTTCCTGAAGGTTGTTCTGGAAGAGGGCCAGGGCCCAGAGCTCGAAGAGCTGGGTTACATCCCGGTTCAAGGTGAGTTCAAGGACAAGCTGTCCGCAGCGGTTGACGCTATCAAGTAATTCTTTGCGTGCAACGCGGGTGAAAGCAGAGTGAGCTCTGTCGTTACCCCAGTTGGCGCGAGGGTCACTTCAGCCGGCCACGCAGATTTGAGCTGTAGGCCGAAAACCTGACGTAGACCGGTTGGCTTTATATATCGACACCTCAGTTGATTGGGTACCGCTCGTAGAGGGGTACTGAGGCCAATCGGTCTTCATGTGCGTTGAAGCACAAATCACTTCTACTTAGGAAATGAGATCATGAGTTCCTCGACTCCCATTGAAGGGAAGCAGGAGGCTGTAGACAGCAGTCTGTTGCAGTCCTCAGCACCGCAGGTGGATTCCTCCGGCGACGAGAGCTCGGAAGAGCAAGCCATTCAGACCGGCGTTGTTCGTCCTGGTGACCGAATCTTCAAGATTCTGGCGGTAGGATCTTCCGCATTGGTGACTGCTGCCATCATCGCAATTGCAGTGTTCCTGCTCCTGCGCGCAGTTCCGGCAATGTCCCGTAACGAAGCGAACTTCTTCACCTACACCGAACGATGGAACCTGGCGGATACCTCCGCCATGTACTTCGGTATTCCGAACATGTTTCTGGTGACCGTCGCGGTTTCCATCCTGGCGCTGATTCTGGCTATGCCGGTTGCGCTGGGTATTGCCATCTTCCTGACTGCCTATGCTCCAAAGAAGATGGTCAAGCCGCTGGGTTACCTCGTGGATTTGCTGGCCGCAGTGCCGTCGATTGTTTACGGTCTGTGGGGCTTTATGGCTCTCGGTCCGGCATTGGCTGGTCTGTACGGGTGGTTGGCTAAGACGCTGGGCTTTATCCCGATGTTTGCCCTGTACCCAAACTCGCCGGCATTCGAGACCGGTCGAAACCTCTTCACCGGTGGCATTGTGCTGGCAATTATGATTCTGCCGGTTATTGCGGCTACCACCCGTGAGGTCTTTGTTCAGACCCCGCGTGGTCACATTGAGGCATCGCTGGCTCTCGGTGCGACCCGTTGGGAGATGGTCAAGCTGGCTATTCTGCCATTCGGTCGTTCTGGCTTTATCTCCGGCTCGATGCTGGGTCTGGGACGTGCCCTCGGTGAGACGATGGCTCTGTACCTCGTAATCTCCCCGTCCTCGGCATTCCGTGGCTCGCTTTTCGACGGTGGTACCACCTTCGCAACCGCAATTGCTAATGCGGCACCGGAGTTCAATGACAACCTCAAGGCCGGCGCTTACATGTCCGCAGGTTTGGTGCTGTTCTTGCTGACCTTCGTGGTCAACTCCGCAGCCCGAATGATTGCGAAGAAGTAGCAAGGTCGTAGGAAAAGAAACGAGAAGTAACAATGACTAGTTCAACTACTGATTCTTCGCCTCACGGCCCTGCAGACATGGTCCCCACCACCGAGTCGGCATTCACCCAGATTAAGGGTTCCCGCAAGGTGGCGGACAGCGTCTCCACGGTCCTGATTTACTTCTGCATGGCTCTTGCTCTGGTCCCGCTGGTGTGGGTTCTCTTCGAGCTTGTCGTCCGAGGTACCCCGTCACTGCTGAGTGGTGAGTGGTGGACTGCATCCCAGCGCGGTGTCACCGTTGGTGCGTCTGCCGGCGGTGTTGCGCATGCAATCGTCGGTACCTTGGTTCAGGCTCTGGTTACTACTCTCATGACCGTGCCGTTCGGTATCTTCGTCGCCATCTACTTGGTCGAGTACGCAGGTAACTCCCGCCTGGGCAAGGTCACCACCTTCATGGTCGACATTCTCTCCGGTGTGCCGTCGATTGTCGCGTCGCTGTTCATCTACTCGATGTGGGTGGTCATGTTCGGCATGAGTCGCTCCGGCTTCGCCGTCTCGCTGGCGCTGGTTCTGCTGATGCTGCCAATCGTTGTCCGCAACACCGAGGAAATGCTGCGCATCGTTCCGCACGAGTTGCGTGAAGCCTCTTACGCTCTGGGTGTTCCGAAGTGGAAGACCATTTTGAAGATCGTGCTCCCGACCGCACTGTCGGGCATCGTCACCGGCATCATGCTGGCCGTCGCCCGCGTCATGGGTGAGTCCGCACCGATGCTGATCCTGGTTGCAACCTCACGAATCATCACCTATAACCCGTTCGGCCAGTCGCAGTCCTCGCTGCCGCTGTTCATGCTGGACATGTACAAGGCCGGTAATACCGGTGCGGCATTCGACAAGATGTGGGGCGCAGCGCTCACGCTGGTTCTCATCATTGCCCTCATCAATATCCTGGCGCGCGTCATATCCGCCAAGTTCTCCGTCAAGAGCAGTTAATGCTGGGCGCCTAACGTCCGCTATTTCAAGGAAGGTTTTTGAAAGACCATGGCTAAGCGCCTAGACCTTAACGATGTCAACATCTACTACGGCGATTTCCACGCTGTGCAGAACGTCGACCTGCACGTCCCGCCGCGTTCCGTTACCGCATTCATTGGCCCGTCCGGCTGTGGTAAGTCCACCGTGCTCCGTTCGCTGAACCGTATGCACGAGGTCATCCCGGGTGCCTACGTCACTGGCGAGGTGCTTCTCGACGGCGAAAACATCTATGGCCCGAAGATCGATCCGGTCTCTGTTCGTAACACCATCGGTATGGTGTTCCAGCGTCCGAACCCGTTCCCGACCATGTCCATCGAGGACAACGTCGTGGCTGGCCTGAAGTTGGCCGGTGTTAAGAACAAGGCTCATCTCCAGGAGGTTGCCGAGAAGTCCCTGCGCGGCGCCAACCTCTGGGATGAGGTCAAGGACCGCCTGGACAAGCCGGGTGGCGGCCTCTCTGGTGGTCAGCAGCAGCGTCTGTGTATCGCACGCGCAATTGCAGTTGAGCCGGAAGTTCTGCTGATGGACGAGCCGTGTTCCGCACTGGACCCGATTTCCACTCTGGCAATCGAGGACCTGATTCATGAGCTGAAGGAAGAATTCACCATCGTCATCGTGACCCACAACATGCAGCAGGCAGCTCGTGTGTCCGATCAGACCGCATTCTTCTCCCTCGAGGCAACCGGTAAGCCGGGTCGCCTGGTTGAGGTTGGCCCGACCAAGAAGATCTTCGAGAATCCAGACAAGAAGGAAACCGAGGACTACATCTCCGGTCGCTTCGGTTAAACGCTTGGCGTATGCCGTAATAAGCAAAAGAAAGAGCCCCGTACCTCACGCGTGTTCACGCGAGGTACGGGGCTCTTATTGTTGTTGCAGTTTATGAGATTGCTATGTCGCGCACATGTTTTGCCACCTGATTGTCTAACCGCGGAGGTGATTTGTGCCGGGGAAAACAGTTTTTGTGGCGGGATCAAGCAGTTACTGACTAGGTTTATGTCAGATGAATAGCGTTTACTCACAGTAAAGTGTCATAAACCTAGTCAGTTTCTCGGTTTGAGGCGGTGTTGTGGCTGGGGAGGTGTTTAGCCTGGTGTGGCTTAAAAACGGCTCCACTCCGGCCTAAAAACCCGCGCCCCAGGCCAGCAGCCACCCCCAACATCCCTACAGCTCAGCCCAACACCCAGCCCCGCCCAGCAGCCCTACAGCCCAACCCCCAACAGCCTGCAACTTCACGGACCTACATCCGCAGGTGACGCTCCAAGGCCTGCAGGCGTTGGTTAAAGCTGCGCTGGTCGCGTTCGTCCTCAAGCTTGTCCAGGTAGACATCGCGCTTGTAACCGGTGGCCAGGTAAATAATCCGGGCGGCAACCTCGACAGCGTGATCCGCGTAACGCTCGTAGAAGCGGCTCAGCAGAGTGACATCCACTGTCTGCGCAGGGGAGTGCGGCCAATTATCGTCGTTGGTCAGCGTAAACAGGTGCTGGTGAATGTCATCGATGCTGTCATCGGTCTTATCCAAGGCCAATGCCTGGTCAACGTCGTAGTCGATGAGCACCTGACGGGTTTCGTGCGTCATCTGCTCAGATACGGAGGCCATCTCGCGGAAGAACCCCTCCACGGGCTCCGGCAGTGCCTTGTTCGGGTGGCGACGCCGGGCAACGTTGGCAATATGCACACTCAACGCGCCCATGCGGGAGATGTCCTCGACAATGTAGAGGCCACTGACAATCTGTCGGAGATCACCAGCCACAGGAGCTTCGCGGGCCAACAGCTCGAAGGCTCGCTGCTCCGCATCCTGGCGTAGGTCCTCAAGAGAATCAATCTGGGAAAGAACTGTTTCAGCCGAGACCAAATCAGCCTCGAAGAGGGCCTTGTTCGCAAGCTTGTGCATGGAGCCAACTCGGTCACACATCACAATCAGGCTGTGGGCCAAGTTGTCCATTTGTTCTCGGTAGACAGTGCGCATGCGTTCCATAGTAGGCAATCCTCAACAACGTCGCGCGTTAGTGGGGAGCCCCCAATTACCCCTCGTAAAGTTATGTAAACACTCGCTCAGAACCGAAGCTTAGCCACCGGAGTGCATAATCTCCGCGCCCTCGGGCACGGTGTCGTCCTCCGGGTCGTCCAGCCAGCCCTCCGGCAAGACCACCTTTGCAGGGGACCCCTGTCGGCCGCGGGCGCCGTCGGCGTCCTCCGGGCGGGCGTGGGCGCTGGGGCCGTCGTAAAGCGGTGCGAGAATCTCGTCGAGCGTTGCCAGCGAATCGACGCGCGCAAGAGACTTCCGCACCTCACTGCCGGCAGGGTAACCGCGCAGGTACCAGGCGATGTGCTTGCGCAGGTCGCGGCAGCCCTTACGTTCGCCCTCGTGCTCCACGAGCAGTTCCGCGTGACGACGGATAATCCCCGCGACCTCACCAAATGTTGGTGCCGGCGGCACTTCTTCGCCACGCAGCTCGGCGGACAACTGCGCGAACAGCCACGGGCGGCCAAGGCAGCCGCGACCGACGACGACACCGTCGCAGCCGGTCTCGTCGAGCATTTTGCGGGCATCGGTGGAGGCAAAGATGTCGCCGTTGCCAAGCACCGGGATATCGCTGTAGCCGGAGTCGACCATGTGCTCCTTCAGCCGCGCGATCTGCGACCAGTCAGCGTGGCCGGAGTAGCGCTGCGCTGCGGTGCGGGCATGCAGAGCCACAGCCTGGGCGCCCATCTCAGCGGCGATGCGGCCGGCATCGAGATGCGTGTGGTGCTCGTCGTCGATACCGACGCGGAATTTCACGGTCACCGGGATGTCCGTGCCCTCAGTGGCTTTTACCGCTGCGGCGACGATGTTGCCGAAGAGACGGCGCTTATACGGCAGTGCCGAGCCGCCGCCCTTGCGAGTGACCTTCGGTACCGGGCAGCCGAAGTTCATATCGATGTGGTCGGCGAGGTTTTCGTCGACAATCATCTTTGCGGCCTCGTAGGTCCACTTCGGGTCAGTGGTGTAGAGCTGCAGGCTGCGCGGGTTTTCGTCAGGCGCGAAGGTGGTCATGTGCATGGTCTTCTCGTTGTGCTCGACCAGTGCTCGCGCGGTGACCATCTCGCAGACATAGAGGCCCGAGACCGTGCCTGTACGCTGCAGCTCCTGCTCGCGGCACAGCGTTCGGAATGCCACGTTGGTGACACCGGCCATCGGAGCGAGTACCACGGGGGAAGCGAGCTCAAAGGGGCCGATGTGCATGTGCGCGGACGTGGCATCGGCGGGCTTGGCGGCGCTGAGTGGACTCGTGGAGGTATCTAACACGTACAGTATTGTGTCACGCTGAACTGCCGTTTTCGAATCTGTTTTGGGCGGCCGGTTGAATCGCCCCGGTTAGCGCTGCGTCCGCGGATGCCTGACGACGATCACCGTCCGGCGACCCCTCCCACCGGGCAGGTCGGTGGTATTCCGAAGAATTTCCAGGATGTGGTTCGACTCTTCGTCGAGGTGTTCGGTGGGTTCGTCGAGAAGCAGGATTGGCGCTGTGCTGACAAGTGCCCGGGTGAGAATGAGCCTGCGCCGCTGACCACCCGAGAGACTGTCCGCGCCGCTGTCCAGAATCGTGTCCAGGCCGTCGGGTGCGGCATCGACCCAATTGCGCAGGCCCACGGCGTCCAGTACGGAGTAGATGTCATCGTCGCTGACCTGCGGGTTACCAATAGAGATGTTGTCCCGCACCGTCGTGGCGAAAATGTGCTCATCCTCGGCGATAAAACGCACCAAGTCGCACTGCTCCGTGTTTACGTGGGGCTCTCCGGCACTTGCCGCACTGCGCCACAGCTCACGTCCGTCTCCGTCAGTGATAGTCACCGTGCCCGCAACCGGCGGGATTAGTCCGGCGATTGTCTTCAGCAGCGTGGTCTTTCCGCTTCCCGACGGCGCCGTGATCTCCCGGTAGTCGCCAAAGGTGACCTCGAAGTTTTGCATCGGCAGTTGAGCTGGCTGGGCAGCGGGCTCTTCCGCAGTATTCGAACTGTTGTCGTCGGGGTAGCCCACGATTAAGTCTTGAACCTGCAGAGTTGGCCGAACTGTCAGGTGGTTCTGAGCGAGCGGGGACGTGTGGATTGGCGCTGTGGGGACTGGGGCTGAGCGCATGGCATCCGCTTCCCCTGATTCACTCGCACTTGACGCGAGCGTCAGCAAGGCTTCCCTCGATTGCGCCAGTGTTTGCGCAGCAGCTGGCAGCGGACCAACCGACTCAAAAGCCGCCAGCGGCACCAGAACCAGAACCGTCAGCCACTCGGGAGAGTGCAGCAAACCGCCGCCAGCGCCCCCGGCCGAATCCGTCACTAACCACGACGCTACGACCACGGTCAGGACAGCGGTCAACACGCTAGCCGCGGTGCTCAGTGCGGAGGCGCGGGCATTTGCTCGACCTGCGGCGTCATCGATGGCCGCAACCGTTTTGCTGGAGGATGACGCGGCAGAGACTGCCTCATCCAACTGGCCGTGGATACGCAGGCCGGCGGCGTCGGAAAGCAGCGCTTCGACGGCAGCGGCATGCGACTGAAGCGCGGCCGCGCGACGCTGACTTGAGCGCGCAGTGGTGCGATACGTCAGGTAAGGAGCAACACCGCCGGCCAGAAGCAGTCCCACCGCCAGGAGAACCGCAGCGGCAGGCGAGAGTAGAGCCACAAAAATGACGGCGATGAGAGAGGTCATCAGCGCCACCAATGCGGGCACTATTGATCGCACGACGGCATCGGCAAGTGCGTCAATATTCGCCCCAAGCGCTGTGACAATATCGGAACGCTCACGCAGCGCCAGCGTACGGTCGGCCACGAAATGCTCCCATAGCTTCACGCGCGAGCGCTCGGCGGTGCGCAACGCCACATCGTGGGAGACCAACCGGTCGAGGTATCGAAACGCAGCTCGCGAAATACCCAGCGCGCGCACAGACGTCACCGCCAAGGTGATGTCCATCAGCGGTGGCATCTGCCAAGAACGCGTAATCAGCCACGCCGACACCACGGTCAGACTCAGCGCGGACAGCAGCGTGATGATGCCCGCCAACACCGGCCACACCAGGTCGCGGGGTTTCACCAGGCGACGAAGCGCTTGCAGAGTAGTCATCGCGACTGCACCTCCACCACGCCGTCGGCGGCCGCAATCAACAGCGGATCATGGCTGGTGGCAATCACTGTGGCTCCGCGCCGGGCACGTGCGTGCAGGAGCCTAATCACGGACTGCGCACTGTCGGCATCCAGGTGAGCTGTCGGTTCATCGAGGAGGACGAGGTCGCGGGTGTCGTCGGCAAGCTCGCGCCGAAGCGCCTCCCGCTGACGTTGCCCGAGCGAGCGCCGCGAATTGTCTCCCACCGTCGCTGCGTCCAACACTGGGCGCTGGGGCAGCCACGCGATGCGCCGCAGCAGATCCTGGTCACGGAGAATGCGCTGGCCGTCGCGAATAGTTACGGAGCCTTCCAACCCCTCGTGCACGATGCCGGCGACCGCAAGCAGCGCTGTCGTCTTGCCCACGCCGTTCGGCCCCGCCAGCACCGTCACTGTGCCTGGCTGCGCGATGGCGCTTAATTCACTTGGCCGCACGCCGTCTCGCCCCGGCGCGGAAAGGCGTTCGAACACGACCGTGGGGGCGCTGTGGACACTGCTTGACGACGTTCCTTCGGCCACCTCTTCCACAGTTTCAGAGGTGGTGTCTGTGGAGTTTGGAGTCTGGCCAGCGTCCTTGTCTAACAGTTCCGTGACTTCGGTGGCAGCGACCACACCGTCCTGGGCGGCGTGGAATTTCTGGCCAACCTGGCGCACCGGGCCATAGATTTCTGGGGCGATGATGAGCACTGCCAGGCCGGTTGCCAGCGTCATGTGGCCTCCCAGAAGTCGGAAACCGATGCCGACGGCGATGAGGGCGATTGACAGGGTGGTGAGGAATTCCAGGACCGACGCGGATAGGAAAGCGATGCGCAGGACCTCCATGGTGGATTTCCGGTGGCGGGTCGACAGGCGCTTGATTTCCTCGCTGGGGGTGTCGGCCATGTTGTGCGCTTTGAGCGTTGGCAGGCCGATGACCAGGTCGAGAATCTGACCACGCACCGTGCCGATGTCGGCCAGACGGCGTTCTGTGCGGCCCTCAGTGAGGCGACCTACCAGCCACATGAACAGTGGAATGAGTGGCAGCGTGACAACCGCGATGGCAACCGATGGGAGGTCCAACCATGCGACTGCGACCAGTGCCATCGGGGTAGCCAGCGCTGCGGCCACCAGTGCGGGGAGGAATTCCGCCACGTAGACGGCCACACCATCGAGCCCGACCGAAAGCAATGCGCGCCAGTGCGCGGTGTCGACAGTGCGAGGATCGCGCAGAGCCAGGGCTCGCAGTGCCCGGCTGCGCAGGTCTGTGGCCACGCGTGCACCCGCAGATTGGCCGAAACGCACGAGCGCGTAGGAGCAGGCCACCCGAACGAGTACAGCGGCCGTGGCTATCAGCGCGAATAATGTCCAATTAGGAGTTGCCTCACCCAGAACCTGCGCCGTAATAGTGCCGATTGCCAGCCCCAACGCGATTGTGGCACCTGTGCTCGCGGCGGTCAGTGCGCCCGCGAAAATGACCCAACGCCAGGCTGGGGCCGACAGCTTGAATAGTTTCGGATCGACAGGTGCCACTTTTTAGAAACTAACCTCCAACGGACGGTCTACTGCGAGACCTTACGTTCAGCCATCAACCGCTTGCGGAATACCCAGTATGTCCACGCCTGGTAGGCAATCACCAGTGGGGTAATCACCAGCGCGGTCCAGGTCATGATTTTCAGCGTGTAAGGGTTAGAGGCGGAATTCCAGATATCGAGGGAAACGCCGTCGGCAAGCGTCGTCGGCATCAGATACGGGTACATGGCGCCGAAGACAACGGTGGTGACGGCGACTACGGTGACCGCGGTTGCGGAAAAAGCGATGCCATCGCGGTTGCCTACGGTTGCGGAGATGGCAATGACCAACCCCGCGACGGCGATGACGACAACAGCCCACAGCCAGGTCTTTCCGTAGCCCAGCTGTGTCCAGATGAGGAACACGCCGCCAAATATCAGCGCCGACAGTGCCGGAATTCGAGCGGCGTTGCCGACCTCGTCGCGTAGCTTGCCGGCGGTCTTCAGCCGCAGGAACGTAACTGCGTGAAGAGCGAACACAGCCGCAAACGCAATCCCGCCGACCAGGGCGTACGGGTTCAGCAACCCGAGCAGGGTACTAAAGCCGGAGTCCAAGTTCTTGTCGGCATTCAGCGGGACACCACGCACCAGGTTCGCGACCGCTACGCCCCACAGAATCGGCGGCAACCAGGAGCCGAAGATGATTGCGCGGTCGCACCAGGCGCGCCAGCGCTCATCGTTGACTTTGAAGCGCCATTCCAGCCCGACAATACGGACAATCAACGCCACCAGAATCAGGAAGAGCGGCAGGTAGAAGCCGGAAAACATGGACGCATACCATTCCGGAAATGCCGCGAAGAGCGCGCCGCCAGCGGTAATTAGCCACACTTCGTTGCCGTCCCATACCGGCCCGATAGTTCCGAGCATCGCTTTACGACGCGGTTCATCGCGGCCAACGAACGGCAGCAGCATTCCGACGCCGAAGTCAAAGCCCTCGAGCAGGAAGTAGCCAGCGAAGAGGAACGCGATCAGGATAAACCACAAAACGGGAAGATCTAATCCGAACATGTCAGAGATACATCCTTATCTACTTTGTGTCCTCAGTCGCGGAGACTTCGGAGTCGGGGCTGGCAGCGGACTGGGCATGGACCTTGTTGAATCGAACCGGAGACGAGATGATCGCGCCCAGATCGGTAGCGATTGGGGACGATGGGCCAGCGTGCTCGGGGTCATTGCCGATGGCGTTGATTGCCTCAGCGGATTCGGTCGGAGGTCCGGCAATAACTGCGCGGCGAATCAACCAGAACCACACCACTGCCAAAATCAGGTAGAGCAGGGTAAAGCCCACCAGGGTGATAATCACCGTGGCCGGTGCGTGGTCGGACACACCCATATCGACGGTCATGCGAATCAGCTCGGTGCGCGGGTCGCCCGCGTGATCCGGGTTCGGGTGCACAATCCAGGGCTGACGGCCCATCTCCGTAAAGATCCAGCCAGCGCTGCTGGCCAAGAACGGGAACGGAATCGCGAGGATACTGCAAGCGGCGAAAATGCGGGCTCGCTTGCCCGTCGGCACGCGCCCCTTGCGAGTAAATAGCCAAGCGAAAAACGCGATAGCCAGAGAACCGACCATGAGCCCAATCATGGCGCGGAAAGACCAGTATGTGACGAACAGATTCGGAGAGTAATTGCCTGGGCCGAAGACCGCCTCAGCTTTTTCTTGCAGGTCCTGCACGCCCTGGAGCGTGACGCCACTGAACTTGCCCTCGGCCAGGAAAGGCAGCACCCATGGCACCTCGATGAGATGCAGCACCGAGTCGCAATTGTTGTGCGTACCGACGGTCAGAATCGAGAACATTGGATCTGTCTGCGTGTGGCACAGGGACTCGGCCGATGCCATCTTCATCGGCTGCTGCTCGAACATAAGCTTGGCCTGGATATCGCCGGTGATAAACACCGCCAGCGAGCTGAGCACAGTTGTCCAGAGCCCGACCTTCATGGACTTGTGAAACGTCCGTTCGTGAACAGTATTGCTCTGGCCACCGCGGCGGCTCTGAACCAGCCACCAGCCACTGACGCCGACAACGAGCGTGCCGGCGGTAAGGAAAGAGCTGGCCACGGCATGCGGGAAAGCTGCCAAGGCAGTGGAGTTGGTCAACAGTGCGCCAAAGTCTGTAAGCTCTGCGCGGCCGGTTTCCGGGTTGTAGACCGCGCCTACAGGATGCTGCATGAACGAATTGGCGACGATGATGAAATACGCCGAGATATTCACCGCAATAGCGACAATCCAAATCGAGAGCGTGTGCATCCAGGTGGGGATACGCCCCCAGCCGAAAATCCATAGGCCCAGGAAGGTGGATTCCAGGAAGAACGCGATGAGTCCTTCAAGAGCCAGCGGGCCGCCGAAGACATCACCGATCATGCGGGAGTACTCCGACCAGTTCATACCGAACTGGAATTCCTGGACGATACCCGTGGCTACGCCCATGGCGAAGTTAATAATGAAGATGGTGCCGAAAAATCGTGTCGCTCGGTACCAGAGGTCATTTTTCGTCGTGGCCCACAGTGTCTGCATGAGCGCGACGAGCGGAGCTAGACCAATTGTCAGCGGGACAAAAATGAAGTGGTAGACGGTGGTTATGCCAAATTGCCAACGAGATATATCGACGACATCCATGTTTCCTCGACTGAAAAAGTAGACATAAACGATGCGTGTACTCCGACGGATTTGTCGAAGCCTGCATCAAGTGTCCGCAGTATTCCTGCTTATTAATTCAGTCGGACAGGAGGGGTAAAAAGTTCCGGGGCGTGAACTTATCGACGCGGGCAGGGCAAAACTCGCGGAGGGCAATTATTAAAAACAAGCGCGTAATTGCTAGGCTATTTTGTTGCGCGGGCCTTTAGCTCAGCTGGTAGAGCTACGGACTTTTAATCCGCAGGTCGCGGGTTCGAGCCCCGCAGGGCCCACAAGCACGAAAAACCCCAGGTCATCAACGGCCTGGGGTTTTGTCGTATCTTGCCTGTATTTGCCCTCTGTGGCACCTACTTCTCCCGCTTGTGGTAGCCCATCCGTGGCTTGAAGCCCGCCGGGTGCTTGAGCTGCGCCACTGCATCGGCGACTATCAAGCGGAAGCGTGGCTTCATCGGTGGCATCTGTGAGATCTGGAACCATCCGACATCAGTGGATTCATCATCAGCGACATAGGGGACGTCGTCGCCAACAACACTGCAGCGCATGGAGATATCCAGATATGAGGCAACATCGCCGTTGAGGTGTTCGATAGGGCCAACGGCGCCAGTTCCAAGCAGGGCCTCAACTGTGACATCGAGTCCCGTTTCTTCCTTTACCTCTCGCACGGCGGCGTCGTGAGGCTGCTCGTCCGGGTCGATAATTCCGGTGACTGGGGTCCATTCACCATTATCGGAGCGACGAACCAGCAAGACCTCGGGCAAGGCGTACATCGGTGCATTCGGCGGAACATCGCGAATGACGATAGCCGTGACACCGGGGAGCCAGAGCGGAGCGTGGCCCACTTTTTCGCGGAGCTGAACAATGAAATCCGGAATTGCCATAATTGCGAGCTTATCTGAGTACTAGTAGCGTCCGCGGAAATAGTAAGAAACTCCAGTTCAACCGTGGATTTTGGGAAAAGGGTACTTATCCTCTATAGTTCTTTACGTTGCCAAGAGCGCGCGCAATTGCAATGTTCATACACTGCAGATGTACGCGGAATATGCCATTGAGTGGCCAACTCTTTGCAGCGTTAAGTCGGGCTCCCATCGTCTAGAGGCCTAGGACTCCGCCCTTTCACGGCGGCAACACGGGTTCGAATCCCGTTGGGAGTACCACTAAAAATCATGATGGCCCTGTGGCGCAGTTGGTTAGCGCGCCGCCCTGTCACGGCGGAGGTCGCGGGTTCAAGTCCCGTCAGGGTCGCAATTCTAAACGCCAGTTCCGGTTGGAGCTGGCGTTTTTTGCTTTTGGTTAGTGGTGCGCTGGGGGGTTAAGTAAAGAAAAGTGTGTCCGCATGCCA
>NZ_KV801836.1:0-1142 GCF_001810555.1 Corynebacterium sp. HMSC063G05
CAGGTCAACGTCGACATCGTGGTGTCCATCGACTCTTTGAGCCGACGAATCATCCGTACCATCACCTCATTGACACTGGCGGCAGTATGGTCAGTGCCGAGTCTGCCGAGCAGCACAAACCTGCTGCGGCGTTCCACCAACGTCGCTAAAGCACTGGTGCCATCTGCGCCAATAATCAAATCGCCTTCCCAATGACCGGGTACCGCACGATCATTGGCTTCGGCTGGGCGAAGTGAAATATTGGCATCATGAGTCCAGCGTTTTCCACGTGGCTTGGGCACCCCTGCGAGAAGCGAGCGGGGTTTACGCCCTGGCCGGGTAGTCCGGCAGGACTTTTCAAACACAAGTTCTTTGCGCAAGCTGCCTGCCCCTTGTACGTAAAGGGCCTGGTAAATCGACTCGTGGCTAATAGTCATGGACGTATTATCACCCCACAGTGCAGCCAACCTGCCACTGGCCTGACGCGGCGAGGCGCCACGGTTGAGCAGATTGACAACCTGGGCGCGCAAAAATCGATTGTCATCGAGTTTGCGCGGCTTTGGACGAGCAAGACGCCCGCGGCTGGCCTGATCAGCGTGATAGGCATCGTAGATACCATCGACGCTGTTGCGTGCGATTTCACGACTGATAGTGGATTGACTACGACAGACCATCTGGGCGATACGCCGGTGCGAATGACCTGCCCGCAGGCAATCGGCAATAAGTAAGCGTTCCGCCAGCCCTAGCCGCCGACCAGCGCCAACACGAGATACATCACCAGGTGTTATCCGACTGCGGGTATTCATAGTGGTTAAACTAGCCCGCCGGTTATACACCGTGGTTGTGCACACCCCAGCCTGCGCGGCAATCTCGGCAACACTATATGAGCCGGCCATAAGCATCTCGTAGATCACGCGATGCTTATGCATCATCGAGACCTTCGGGTAGTGCGATTGGTGCTGGATCTCAATTCCGGCTTGTCGCGCCCACCGCCTGACAGTTGGTGAGGGTATCCCTAACTCACGTCCAACTGCGCTTGCTGATGCCCCGTTGGCGATGTGTTGAAGCGCAATCGGTTTGATGGCACTGTATTTCGTTCGGCGGGTTTGCTTCACTACTTCTCCTGGTCGAAAGTGGTGATGCATTCACCGCCTGAACCTACC
>NZ_KV801837.1:0-2331 GCF_001810555.1 Corynebacterium sp. HMSC063G05
CTAGCAGACCCTGCACAATGCATCCCCACAACCCCACGCACGCAAACCCTGCCAGGTATCACACGCACGCGGTTTAGCCTCATCCACGTTCGTTCGCCACTACTAACGGAATCACAATTGTTTTCTACTCCTACGGGTACTGAGATGTTTCACTTCCCCGCGTAACCACCAATTAGACTATGAATTCATCTAACGGCGACCGCCCACAACGACGGCCAGGTTTCCCCATTCGGACACCCTCGGATCAACGCTCAGTTGGCAGCTCCCCGAGGCCTATCGCAGCCTCTCACGTCCTTCATCGGCCTACTATGCCAAGGCATCCACCATGCGCCCTTACAACACAACACACAAACAAATAACTAAGAACAATCACAAACAGAAAAACTGCTTGACAAAATCGAACTTACAGAAAAACAAGATGCTCGCGTCCACTATCCAGTTCTCACACAACACCCACACACCACACACAAACCACCAAACAGCAGCCTGCCCGCAGCACGCAGCAACCTGTAAACAGGAACAACAACATGTGTCATCCCAGACACCCAACAGCGCACCAACAACCAACCAACACAAAAAGGAAAGCACAAACGTTTAAAATCATCACACGCACGCGCAGACCACCACTTCAGTGATCTAACCAGTAGGTGTTCCACCCAAAAACAAAAAATAGCCACACGCCACCAACACGATGACACATGACACAAAGAAAAAATAATCTCCTTAGAAAGGAGGTGATCCAGCCGCACCTTCCGGTACGGCTACCTTGTTACGACTTCGTCCCAATCGCCAATCCCACCTTCGACAGCTCCCCCACAAAATGTGTTAGGCCACTGGCTTCGGGTGTTACCGACTTTCATGACGTGACGGGCGGTGTGTACAAGGCCCGGGAACGTATTCACCGCAGCGTTGCTGATCTGCGATTACTAGCGACTCCGACTTCACGGGGTCGAGTTGCAGACCCCGATCCGAACTGAGACCGGCTTTGCGGGATTAGCTCGCCCTCACGGACTGGCAACCCACTGTACCGACCATTGTAGCATGTGTGAAGCCCTGGACATAAGGGGCATGATGATTTGACGTCATCCCCACCTTCCTCCGAGTTAACCCCGGCAGTTTCTTACGAGTCCCCACCACAACGTGCTGGCAACATAAGACAAGGGTTGCGCTCGTTGCGGGACTTAACCCAACATCTCACGACACGAGCTGACGACAACCATGCACCACCTGTATACAAGCCACAAGGGAAACACCATCTCTGGCGCGATCCTGTATATGTCAAGCCCAGGTAAGGTTCTTCGCGTTGCATCGAATTAATCCACATGCTCCGCCGCTTGTGCGGGCCCCCGTCAATTCCTTTGAGTTTTAGCCTTGCGGCCGTACTCCCCAGGCGGGGCGCTTAATGCGTTAGCTACGGCACGAATCCCGTGGAAGGAAACCCACACCTAGCGCCCACCGTTTACGGCATGGACTACCAGGGTATCTAATCCTGTTCGCTCCCCATGCTTTCGCTCCTCAGCGTCAGTTACTGCCCAGAGACCCGCCTTCGCCACCGGTGTTCCTCCTGATATCTGCGCATTTCACCGCTACACCAGGAATTCCAGTCTCCCCTACAGTACTCAAGTTATGCCCGTATCGCCTGCACGCCCGGAGTTAAGCCCCGGAATTTCACAGACGACGCGACAAACCACCTACGAGCTCTTTACGCCCAGTAATTCCGGACAACGCTCGCACCCTACGTATTACCGCGGCTGCTGGCACGTAGTTAGCCGGTGCTTCTTCTCCATCTACCGTCAGAAACCCTTCGTCGATGGTGAAAGGAGTTTACAACCCGAAGGCCGTCATCCCCCACGCGGCGTCG
Source organism: Corynebacterium sp. HMSC063G05 (assembly GCF_001810555.1). Taxonomy (NCBI): domain Bacteria; kingdom Bacillati; phylum Actinomycetota; class Actinomycetes; order Mycobacteriales; family Corynebacteriaceae; genus Corynebacterium; species Corynebacterium sp. HMSC063G05. The sequence goes on from NZ_KV801837.1 coordinate 1,862, forward strand.
CTGCATCAGGCTTCCGCCCATTGTGCAATATTCCCCACTGCTGCCTCCCGTAGGAGTCTGGGCCGTGTCTCAGTCCCAATGTGGCCGTCCACCCTCTCAGGCCGGCTACCCGTCGCCGCCTTGGTAGGCCATTACCCCACCAACAAGCTGATAGGCCGCGGGCCCATCCCACACCGAAAAAACTTTCCACCACACCCTCACGGTGCGGTCCTATCCGGTATTAGACCCAGTTTCCCAGGCTTATCCCGAAGTGCAGGGCAGGTCACCCACGTGTTACTCACCCGTTCGCCACTCGTGTACCCCAGCAAGCTGGAGCCTTACCGTTCGACTTGCATGTGTTAAGCACGCCGCCAGCGTTCGTCCTGAGCCAGGATCAAACCCTCCATCAAAAACCCTTCAAATCAGAAGAATCAAAAAAACAATGAAAGGCCCAAAAACCTGACAAAAACAGACAAACAACCACCACACAC
>NZ_KV801838.1:0-926 GCF_001810555.1 Corynebacterium sp. HMSC063G05
TTTTTGTGGGGTGATGGCGTGCCTTTTGAAGAATGAGCCTGCGAGTCAGCGGCATGTCGCGAGGTTAACCCGTTTGGTGGGGTAGTCGTAGCGAAAGCGAATACTAACTAGTGTGTTGTCAGTGGCATGTCCTGGACCCGAAGCGGGGTGATCTACCCATGGCCAGTGTGAAGCAGAGGTAAGACTCTGTGGAGGCGCGAACCCACTTAGGTTGAAAACTGAGGGGATGAGTTGTGGGTAGGGGTGAAAGGCCAATCAAACTCCGTGATAGCTGGTTCTCCCCGAAATGCATTTAGGTGCAGCGTCGTGTGTTTCCTCCTGGAGGTAGAGCTACTGGTTGGTTTAGCGGGACTATCATCTTAGCGACATCAGCCAAACTCCGAATGCCGGTGAGGTCAGAGCACGGCAGTGAGACTGCGGGGGATAAGCTTCGTAGTCGAGAGGGAAACAGCCCAGATCGCCGGCTAAGGCCCCTAAGGGTGTGCTAAGTGGAAAAGGATGTGGGATCGCGAAGACAACCAGGAGGTTGGCTTAGAAGCAGCCATCCTTGAAAGAGTGCGTAATAGCTCACTGGTCGAGTGGTTCTGCGCCGACAATGTAGTGGGGCTCAAGTACACCGCCGAAGCCGCGGCAATCACCTTTTGGTGGTTGGGTAGGGGAGCGTCGCGTGACTGCTGTGAAGCGCTGGGGTAACCCTAGTGTGGAGTGTGCGCGAGTGAGAATGCAGGCATGAGTAGCGAATGAGGAGTGGAAAACTCCTCCGCCGAATGACTAAGGGTTCCTGGGCCAGGTTAATCCTCCCAGGGTGAGTCGGGACCTAAGGCGAGGCCGACAGGCGTAGTCGATGGATAACGGGTTGATATTCCCGTACCCGTGTGTCCGCGCCCATGGTGAATCAGGGATACTAACCCACCTGAACACGCGCC
>NZ_KV801839.1:0-120541 GCF_001810555.1 Corynebacterium sp. HMSC063G05
TGAAAGTCAGACACACTTTTTGCTACTTAACCCGCTTTTGTTTACGGCTATTGCTTGCGGTTTTGTCTGCCGTCTAGCGCACAAGCGCACTAGCGCACGACAATACCGTCGGAGTCAGCGTAGAGCGTCTCGCCCGGAACGAAGTCAATGCCGCCGAAGGAGACAACGACGTCGCGCTCGCCCTCGCCGGTCTTGGTGGACTTGCGCGGGTTGGTGCCAAGCGCCTTGCAGCCGAAGTCCATCTCGCCAATCAGCTTGGAGTCGCGAATCGCGCCGTTGACGACCACGCCAGCCCAGCCATTGTCCTTGCCGAGCCCCGCAATAACGTCACCGACCAGAGCCGTGTGCACAGAAGCGTCACCGTCGATGACGAGGACACCGCCTTCAGACGGCTCGGAGAGAACCTTCTTCAGCAGCGCGTTGTCCTGGAAGCACTTGACCGTGGAGATCTTGCCGCAGAACTCCAGGCGACCGCCGAGGTTACGCATCTGGGTATCGCAGGAACGCACGTCCGGGCCGATCTCGTCAACCAGGTCAGCGGTGGGGATGAATTCGATTGCCATAGGGGATTCAAGTCCTTCCGAAAATTGCTCGCATCAAGTGTTAAACCCATTGTTTCAAACTCAAGATGTGACTAAAGACATATGGTGCAAATTCGCTGGCAGCGATTGGTGCTCCGAAGGGCGGTCCAGATTGATTACTCTGGTGAGTCAGAACGCGCCGACAACCACACGTGCGCAGGAAGGGTAGAAGATGGCTGGGTTTAATTGGTTTTGGAAGGCTCTTAGCGGCAAGCAAGGGCGCAACCAAAAACGCAGCGTAGGGCTGGTGGCGCGTGCCGCTGAGCTCGAGCCACAGGTACAGGCGCTTTCCGACGCTGACCTCGCCGACTTCACCCGCCAACACGCCACCGACGCACCGGAGCTTTTAGCCGCGCTCCGCGAAGTTTCCCAGCGCACCCTGTCCATGCGCCCCTTTGATGTGCAGCTGCAGGGCGCACTGGCGCTCATGGAGGGAGACGTTGTCCAGATGGCCACCGGTGAGGGCAAGACTCTCTCCGGCGCCCTGGCTGCAGCCGGTTTCGCGCTGCGCGGCCACCGCGTGCATTCGGTGACCGTCAACGACTACCTCGCAGGCCGCGACGCGCAGTGGATGCAACCGCTGTTCGGGTTCCTAGGGCTCTCGGTGTCGGCTATTTCGCCGCAGGAGGGACCGGGGGAGCGTCGTAAAGCATATGCGGCAGACATCGTCTACGCCGCCGTCAACGAACTCGGCTTCGACGTTCTGCGCGACCGCTGCGCGCCGACCATCGAAGACCGCGTGCAGTCGCCCGCTGATGTCGCGATCATCGACGAGGCCGACTCCGTGTTGGTGGATGAAGCGCTGGTCCCGCTTGTGCTTGCCGGCAATGAGCCGGGCACCGCACCGACCGGACAGATTACCGACGTGGTGCGCCGCCTGCAGCTCGGCGACGACTACACCGTCGACGAAGGTCGTCGCAACGTCTTCCTCACCGATACCGGCGCCGCACGCGTCGAACGGCTGCTTGGCATCGGCTCACTGTACGACGCCGAGCACGTCGGCACCACTCTGGTTCAGGTCAACGTTGCACTGCACGCCCACGAGCTGCTGCAGCGCGATGTCGACTACATCGTGCGCGACGGCAAGGTCCAGCTCATCGACGCTTCGAAGGGACGCGTGGCGGAACTGCAGCGCTGGCCGGACGGTCTACAGGCGGCGGTAGAAGCCAAGGAGGGCCTGCAGGTCTCTGAGGGCGGTCGCATCCTCGACTCCATGACCATCCAGCAACTCGTCGGCCGCTATGACATCACCTGCGGCATGACCGGCACCGCCACCTCCGCGGGCGACCAGTTCCGCGAGTTCTACGGACTTCACGTCTCCGTCATCGAACCCAACGTCCCATGCATTCGTGACGACGAGCCCGACCGCATCTACGCCACCACCGACGACGCGTTCGCCGCGCTTGTCGACGAGGTCGTGGAACTCAACGGCACTGGTCGACCAATACTCGTAGGCACCCGTGACGTGGCGGAATCGGAACGACTAGCCGATGCGCTGGTCCTGCGCGGCATCGAATCCTCGGTGCTGAACGCGAAAAATGACGAGCTGGAGGCCCAGGTCATCGCCAATGCTGGCGATATTGGCCGTGTCACGGTGTCCACTCAGATGGCCGGGCGAGGAACCGACATCCGTCTCGGCGGGGCAGATGAATCCAACCGCGATGCGGTCGTTGAGCGCGGTGGACTATGCGTCATTGGCCTGGGGAAGCACCGCACTGACCGACTGGACAATCAGCTGCGTGGCCGCGCCGGGCGCCAGGGCGATCCGGGCTCGTCGGTGTTCTTTGTCTCCCTGGATGATCCGGTGATTTCCGAGGGCGCTGCTGGCGAGACGCTGAGCGTGCTGCCCGAGGATGATGGCCGTGTCCGGGATAAGAGGGCATACCAGTTCATCGACCGCGCACAGCGAGTGACAGAGGCGACCATGCTGTCGATTCATGCGACGACGTGGAAGTACAACAAGCTCATCGGTGACCAGCGCGAGATTCTGGATGAGCGCCGGGAGAAACTGCTGACTACCAATGCAGCCTGGGAAGAACTGTCCAAGTTGGCATCGGCGCGGGCCAAGGAAGTCGAATCCGTAGTCGGGCGCGATGTCGCCGAGGATGCTGCCCGGGAAATCATGCTGAGCCACCTGGATCGCGGATGGTCAGACCACCTGGCGGATCTGGATGACCTGCGGGAGTCGATTCACCTGCGCGCGCTGGCTAAGGAAAGCCCCATTGATGAGTTCCACCGCGCCGCCATCGGCGCCTTTAAGAACCTGGTGAACAATGCCGTTACCGAGTCGGTGCAGACCTTCCAGGAGGTCGAAATCGACGGCGAAGGCGCACATCTGGAGGACACGGGTCTTGCTCGCCCGAGCTCGACGTGGACTTACATGGTCAACGACAACCCATTGAGCAATGGTGGTGGCTCGGTCGTCGGCTCGATTGCCGCGATGTTTAGGTAAGCCGTAACCACAAGTTTGGTAACAATTTGAAAATATTTCTCAGGTGACCGGCCTAGGTACACCCACAGAGAAAGCTCTCAGATGTCGGTATTTACGCATATCAATCATGTTGTACATACCCTGTCGGTGAGCTGCGTCACAACATGGTTGGGATTAGATAACAACATGAAAGCGGTTGGGGCGCTATTATCTAAAAAGTAACGAGTAAATCGCCCAAGGTTATCCCGGAGGGAAAGATATGACTAGCAATAGCGGCCAGCCAGAGGCATCGGTCGAGACCACCTCGGTCTTCCGTGCAGATTTGCTGAAGGAAATGGAGTCCGGCTCTAACACGGACTCCACGGTCTCCGGTGTTGAAGGACTTCCGGCGGGCTCGGCACTCTTGGTTGTCAAGCGGGGGCCAAATGCGGGTTCGCGTTTCCTGCTCGATCAGGCAGTCACCACCGCTGGTCGTCACCCGGACAGCGACATCTTCCTCGATGATGTGACTGTTTCCCGTCGTCACGCAGAGTTCCGCAAGAACGGTGACTCCTACGAGGTCGTCGACGTGGGATCGCTGAACGGTACCTACGTTAACCGCGAGCCGAAGAACTCCGCGGTTCTGGCTAATGGTGACGAGGTTCAGGTCGGTAAGTTCCGCCTCGTCTTCCTGATCGGTAACTAATTCGACATCGGTTAATGTCGGCACCTGTCGGCATTAACCCCTTATTTTTGTAAAGGCTCGGAAAAGACCAGTGGCAGCAGTACGCAAATCAGCAGTTTCGCAGCCGACTTCGTCGGAAAGCACTGCGAAGCAAGCACGCTCGGTGGGCAAGAAGAAGACCATCGGTGCTGTGCTGAAGGAAGTCAAGGTTGAGTTCCCTGATGTAACGCTGTCCAAAATTCGTTTTCTCGAGTCGGAGGGGCTGCTGTGCCCGTCGCGTAGCTCCTCGGGTTATCGTCGCTACAGCCAGGCGGACATTGACCGCCTGCGCTACATTCTCACCGTTCAGCGCGATAACTACTTGCCGCTGAAGGTTATTAAAGAGCAGCTCAACGAAATTGATGCGGGCAACGCTGGCGGCGACGGGCTGGCATCGGTCACTCCACTGGTGACGGCGGATCAGTTCCGCGAAGCCGCAGTGGTCTCGCTGACGCAGGCGGAGCTGGCAGAGCGCACCGGCGCTAGCGAGAAGTTCATCACTGAACTGGTTCGAGTCGGCCTGATTACTCCGGACACGCTGAACATGTTCGATGGCGATGACCTGCTCATCACTGAGACGGCGGTCAAGCTGGCTGAGTTTGGCCTGGATGCCCGCCACCTCAAAACTGTGCGTACCGCTGCGGCCCGTGAGGCAGATTTGGTGTCGCTCGCTGCTAGTCCGCTGAGTAAGTCGCGTGCGGCTAGCGGCAAGCAGAAGGCTGTGGAGATGGGCCGTGAGATGACTGCGCTGATGGTCACGCTGCACGGCACTTTGGTCAAGCGCCAGGTCAACAAGGACCTGGGGAAGTAGTCGGTAGTCCCGCGTAAATAGCGGCTCGCTACAATTATCGCTGTTATGGACGAAAAACTCGTAGAAGTCAAGTTTCTAGACTGGATGGCGCATCCTCCTGAGGACGATCCAGTGCTGCTCCTGCATGCCGAAGAGACCAATCGGATTATCCCGATTTGGATTGATTTGGCGACGGCGACGAAGTACTCCGCCCGTGAGACCGGCGCTACGCAGCGTCGCCCGGGCATGCATGAGGTCTTCGTCGATACGCTGGACATGGTGGGGCAGAGCGCCCTGCGCGGCCAGATTACGGGCGTGCATGAGGGCGTTTTCATCGCCAGCCTGGTGCTCGAAGGTGGTGCAGAGATTGATATGCGGCCCTCCGACCTCATCCTTATCGCTAGCGAGCTTGAGGTTCCGCTGTATGTCGCGCGTGATGTGCTCGACGCCACGTCGGTAGCGGCGCGTCTCGTCGCAACCAATGGCGGTTCGCTTACCGACGAGTCGGAGACCGACTCCGTCGAGGCATCGGTGTCGGAGTTTGCGGAATTCCTCGACAGTATTGATGCTGACTACTTCGCCGAGCCGCATGGTGATGCGGAGGACAAGAAGTCTGATGGTGAAGCCGACGGTGGCGCCGATTCAGCTTCCGATGGCGACCGTTAAACGTGTGACTGGAGTGAATAACTGGCTACTTTTGAGGTAGTTGTGACGCTTATTTCCTCCGGCGTGTCGCTGAATGACCCCATAAAAGGGGTAACTTTTCGTAAGTTATAGTTTCATTCCGTCCTGCGGTTTTGCTCCCGGGTTGTGCTTGAGCTGGGGAAACTGTGGCTCCAAACTCTAAACCTTAACTTTAGGTTTAGAGATTCGGCGTGTCGTCCTGTGATGTATTGACAGCCGATTAACCTTGGCGAAAGATAAATAACGGCAGTGAAACTACCTCGGGAGAATTTATATGGTCGACGACAACAGCGGTTCGCTCTTTGGCGACAATGAGCTCCGTGCGTCGGACTCGCAAGAGCCACGCGCGGTTCAGGAATCCCTGTTCGACATGGGGCCGGACGAGCAGGTTGGCTACCGCGTTCCTATCGCATGTCAGGTAGCGGGCATTTCTTACCGCCAGCTGGACTACTGGGCACGCACCAAGCTGGTGGAGCCTTCTATTCGTACCGCCAAGGGCTCAGGTACCCAGCGTCTGTACTCCTTCCGTGACATCCTCGTTTTGAAGATTGTCCGCGGACTGCTGGACACCGGTATTTCCCTGCAGAACATCCGTCTGGCTGTCGACCGCCTGCGCGACCTCGGCGTCGATGACCTGGCTACCATCACTCTGGTTTCCGACGGTCGCACCGTCTACCAGTGTCGCTCCAATGAAGAGGTCATCGACCTGCTCAACGGTGGCCAGGGAGTGTTCGGCATTGCTGTCCCGGGCATTATGAAGGAACTGACTGGCACCATCGCCTCCTTCCCGTCCGAGCGTATCGACGGTACTCAGGAGAACCCAGGCACTGGCATCGACGAGCTGGCTGAGCGTCGTCGCCGTCGCATCTCCTAACAGCCAACAGATACGGTAACCGCCAACGATACGGCTGAATAGCGGCGTCGCTGCTACGGCCGCCGCTCAAATAGCCGAAACAAACTAAACGAAAACCGCCTTCCACAACTGGTTCCGTCTTACCTCTCCCGAGGTTGGACCAGATGGAGGCGGTTTTTTCTACTTACTCCGTACCGATAGCCGCAGCCAACTGAGAGGCCAGGCCATCGCCGTAGTCAGCCGCAATGCGCAGAGAGCCAGTGGTCATATTTGCCACTTCCTGCAGCTCGGGGCTGGAGCTGTCCCCGTCGGGAAGCACGATGACCTCAATCGTTACCGGGCGGTCCGGGCTAATGAGTTCCTTGATCCTCTCGACAGACTCGGCGGCATCGGCGCCCGAGGCATCGCGACCCGAGGTGAGCACGACGAGACGGTTCGGCTTGTCAGGGGAGTAGGTGTCGCGGGCGGCCTGGTAGGCATCGATAAGCGCTGGCCAGAACTGTGCCTCACCACCAGCCGGAAGTTCGGCCAGCGAACCCTTTACGGCGTCCGCGCCGTTGTTGGCCTCGTCATCGGGCGCGGGAAGTTCCGCGAGGCGGTTCACCTCGGGTGCGAATGTCCACAGACCGTATCGGCCGCCAGGTGCCGCATCGATAGCGCCGGTCAGTGCCGCAGACAGTGCCCCAACATCGACGCCCTCGGAGGTGTCAGCGAGCAGGAGCGCCGAACCCACCGCAGTTGCGGGCTGTTGCGCGTCCGGCTGCTCCAATGCTTGTGGCAGCGCAAAAGAGTCCGTCTGAATCTGCGAGAGCACCCCAAAGTTCTCTGCTACTTCAGGGCTGAAAGCGCTCTCAGCAGCTTCGCCGTCGGCGCCGTGATCTGCTGCGAAGTTGCGGAAGTCCTCGGCCGCGCGAGCCGTGTTCTCGTCGATCTTGCCGCCGGAGCCAAAGGTGACAACTGGCGCATGCAACTGGGGTGCATCCGCAGGGGAGACCAGCTTCAGCCCTTCGCCGGCCATTTGCAGCATGGGCTGGGTCGCGGCCACACCGTCGAAGTCGGCAACGTTCTGGCTGAGCATGGTCAGCAGAGTATTGGAGGTGTAGACCTCACCCAAGCCCGCGCGTTCGCGAGCGACGTCCGGGCCACCGCCAAGTCGAGCACTAATCACGGCCGACAGTGCCGCATCGGAGCCACCTGGGGCGGCCACGCGCAATCCTGCAAGCTCTTCCCAGGTGGCGTTGTTCAGCTGGTCAGCACGATTGGTTGTGAAGGCCACGCCGCTGGCAATCGGCGGCAACCACGTCTTGGGGTTGTTGACCTTGACCTTGTCTGAGTTCTTCGCCTGGTCCACAAAAGAGATATCGGCGGGAATCCAGACTCCCGGAGTCATAATTCCAGTACCGGCTTCACCCGCAGCGGGGTCCTCCGGAGCTCCCTCACCAGCTTCAGCACCGCCAGCCTCAGACAGGGCGTTCACAACCTCCTGCGAGCCCGCCACCGTAATCTGTGGCCGCACACAGAAGTCCCTCACCACGGGATTCGACTCGCCATAGTCCTGCACAAGTTTCTGTGCCGAGCCCACCGCAGCAGGATCAGCGGTCACCACCAGCGTCAGGTCACCCTTCGTACACCGTGCACGGTCAGCATCAATCGACGAATCGTTGCTCTTGCGCAGATTAACCCAGGCAAAAACCGCAGCGACCAAAACAATTACGACCAAGACGGCAATAAAAGGCCCCTTAGCCACTCGATAGTTGTTCTCACCCGAGGCGTGTCGTCCCATGTCGTTCTAGCCCTTTCTATGCTGAGTGTGCTCGGCACTGTCGACTCGCAGCAGACCTCGTCGTAAAGCACAAACGCGCACGTAACTCCTGCCAACTTTACTGCGTGGACAATGCGACATCTACCACTTCGAGAAGACGGCCGCGCAGAACATCGGCACGCGCACTGAGCTCACGCTGGCGGCGGACGTACTCGGCCTTGCCTTCGGGCGTTTCGATGCGAATGGGCGCAAAACCCCAATCCCGCAGATCGTAGGGAGCGGCGCGCATATCCAACTCACGGGCACTGCACGCGAGCTCGAAAGTATCCAGCCACAGGTCGCCGGGGACCGCCTCGCCGAGCTTGGTCGCCCATTTATACAAGTCCATGTTGGCGTGCAGACACCCCATCTGCTCACAGTGCGGCTGTGTCTCGCGCGTCGGGGCAAACTCGTTGAGCGGCACGGCGTCGGGCGTGAAGAAACGGAAGGCGTCGAAGTGCGTACATCGAACCGTGTGGGCCTCGACGACCTCGTCCGTGCCTGCCTGACCCAGCCGCAGTGGCTCCGGATGACGATGCTCCGGCTGGCGATACACCATCGCCCATTCATGCAGGCCAAAGCAGTCAAAGTGCGCCGGATTCGCGCGCGTCGAACGCAACAGATGGCCGATGTACGCCACCGTCTTACCTCGCTTATCGACGTACGCCGAAACATCCATACGCGCCGTCCCCGAGGCGGTATCGGTGGGGTCCTTGCGGGCAGGGCTATCGGTAGTGTCGTCCGTGTCGAGGGTAAAGAACTTCAGGTGACTGATGTCCTTGGCTGTCGCACCGGGAAGATCTACGCCGATGCCCGGTGACCAGCGGCGGAGCTGGCCGGGCTTAACGGGGTAGTACTCGAAGATGAAGTCCCAGACCGGGTGGCGCTGGCCGCGACTGCGACGGGACAGGTGGTCGCGGGTCAGGACATCGACGCGGGCGATATGCCTTGCTTTGGCTTCACGCCAATCGAAAGACGAATCGGGCGTAGGCGTCACTGCTGGCGTCCCTGCGTGCTGCCTGGTCGGGTCCGGGGCTGGTTCACGGCCGAGTGCTGCTTTGGCGCACCGCTGCGACGCGGGGAGACCTCGTGGGTCCAGTCGCGCACGACACCGACCTGCTCCTCGATGAGGTCCTCCAGAGCCACGATGCCGATCTGCTCCGCGCCGGAGAAAGCACCGGTCTTCGGAGCGATGCTTGCCGGGGCGTTTGCGCGCAGGTGCGGCTTTGGCATGCGAGCGCGTACAGCCACTGCCATGTGGGCGCTGTAGCGGCGCATGATGCGCAATCCCTCATCCAGCGTGGCATCGATCGGAATCTCGATCATCGGGCGAATCTCGTCATCGGGGATGGCTGTCTCTGGGCCGGAGGCAGGATCCATGACGCGGTCGAGGACATCTTTCACGTGAACATAGCCGCGGTACTCGTTGGGCTCATTGTTGGCCGCAGCGACGGGGAACCGGGAGAAACCAGTTTCGGTGACCGCCGTCTCTAGATCGCCCACAGTCGGTGCGGTGGGGAGGCGCCGAATCTGCTCGTGCGGAATCAGTACCTCCTCAATGGTGCGCGTGGCCGAAGCCAGTGTGCGACGAAGGCGGACGTGCTCCTCGCTGTCAAGGAGCCCCTCTTGACGAGACTCCGCAATCATCGATGCCAACTCAGTGGAATCGACAGTGGTGTCGAGCTCATCGCGCTGCTCAATGCCGAACAGCTTAAGCGTATGGCGAGCCATCCAGTTAAACAGCAGCAACAGCGGCTTGGTCAGACGGTAGAAGACCATATGAACCGGAATAAGCAGCATGGCCATCGTTTCCGGTCCTGCCAGCGCGATATTCTTCGGCACCATCTCACCGAGCATGATGTGCAGCACTGACACCAGCATCAATGCGATGGCAAAGCTCAGCGGGTGCAGCAGCGACTCCGGAATACCCATCGCCTGGAAGGGAGCTTCCAGCAGATGTGCCAGCGCCGGCTCAGAGACCTTACCCAGCAGTAGCGAGGCAATGGTGATGCCCAGCTGTGCGGCGGCGAGCATCATCGACAGGTGCTCAGAAGCATTGATAACTGTGCGTGCGCGCTTCTTTCCCTGAGCCAGCAGCGCTTCCAAACGGTCACGGCGAGCAGCAATAAGTGAGAACTCCGCGCCCACGAAAAACGCGTTGACCAACAGCAAGAAGAAAGTCAGGAGGATTCCAAACCAGTCACTCATAGGTTGAACATCTCCTTAGCGCGCTCGTTGGTAACAGGGATCAAAATGGCACGGTCCACGCGGCGGTCATCCATCGCTAGAATGCGGGCGTACCAGCGTCCGGCGATACCCGATTCGAACTCGTCCATGAAATCGCGTTCGGTCTCTGGCAGCAGGACGACGTCACCGACCTCCGGGATGCGACCGAGCGCAAACATAATCAATCCACCGAGCGTTTCGAAGCTACCTTCTGGGGCGAAGTATCCGACCTTGGTCGGCAGCTCGTCGGTACGCACAAGGCCAGAGCAGTTCCAGCCTTCGATCGCGCGTTTGACTTCCTGCTCGGACTCCTTGTCGTCGTACTCATCCCAGACCTCGCCAAGAATTTCCTCGACGACATCCTCGATGGTGACAATGCCGGCGATGCCGCCGTACTCGTCCGCGACCAGCGCAATCTGCGAACCGGCCGAACGCACGGCCTCCAGCACGGCATCGCCGTCCAGCGACTGCGGCAGCGTCGGCACAGGCCGTGCAATCTCCCGCATGGTGGTGGTTGAACGCTTCGCCGCAGGCACCGCAAATGCGTCCTTGACGTGGACAACACCGACAGTGGCATCGAGGTCTCCGTCAGTAATGGGGAAGCGGGAATGCCCCGATTCGATAGCGACAGCCAGCAGGTCCAGCGCCGTGTCATCGACATCGAGGGAGGTAATCGTCGACCGCGGCGTCATTAGGTCCTCCGCCGTCGTTTCGCCAAAGCGTAACGACGACTCGAGCACAGCGGCCTTCGACTCATCCAATGCCCCCTGCTCCGCAGAATTGCGCACCAGTGCTTCCAGCTCCTGCGGGGAACGCGCCGAAGCCAACTCATCCGCCGGTTCAATACCGAGCTTGCGCACCAGCCAGTTCGCCGTAGCATTCAGCGAATGGATGAAGTAATGGAACACCCAGTTAAACGCCATCACCGGACGAGCCGTAACTCGCGCTACTGCCAACGGCTCTGTAATCGCGACATTCTTTGGCACCAATTCGCCGTAGACCATCGACAACATCGTGGCCACAATGAGCGCAAGAATCAGTGCGGTCGGTCCCGCTGCAGACTCGCTGAGCCCCATCCAATGCAACATCGGCGTGAAGTACTGCGCCAGCACCGGTTCCGCGAGGAAACCAGTTGCCAGCGTGGTCAACGTAATGCCCAGCTGTGCACCGGAGAGGTGGAAGGACAGTCGATTATGCGCCTTGTGAACGGCCTCAGCAGGTGCATCCGCTGAACGGGCGCGGTCGGCGTCAATCGTAGATCGCTCCAGTCCCGTCAGCGCGAATTCAAACGCCACAAAGAGGCCGGTGCCAGCGGTTAGCGCGATAAAGCCGACAACCGCGACAATATTGAGAACAATATCCACTGATTATCTCTTCTTCTTTTTCCCTCGCTTGGGGCGGTGTACGCGACCGCCAGCACGATTCTTTCCGCTTGCCGACGGACCGCCGCGCCCGCGGTAACCGGCACCACCAGCACCGCCTGCCGATTGGCTCTGATCTTGACGAGCCCGGCGCGGACGCCGTGCGCCCAGTTCCTTGACAAATCGCGGCAGTCCCGGAGCGGCGCGCAGCTCTTCAGCTTCAACGCCGGCCCCTGCCAGCAGCTCGCGGGCCTGATCAACCTGGCGGTCACGCACAATCATCGCTACCGTGCCGGAAGCACCTGCACGAGCCGTCCGACCCGAGCGGTGAATATACGTCGCGGAATCCCTTGGCGGATCCGCGTGCACAACCAAGTCAAGAGCATCGATATCAATGCCACGAGCGGCCACATCCGTGGTGACGAGGACATTGATTTCACCCTCGGCAAAGGCCTTGAGGACCGCGCGACGAGTTGCCTGGCCACGATCGCCGTGGAGGAAACCTAACTTGATGTCGTAGAACTGTAGAAACTTAGCCAGCTGCACGACACGCGCCTTAGAGTTGGCGAAGATGACGCACTGATCCTTGCGGGAGGCAATCCAGGCGACCACTTCGTCGGCTTCGTTGTTGTCCTCCACCCGAAGTAACAGATGCCGCATATTGCGCATGGTCAACCGGGAGGCAGTGACCTTGTGCTTCGCAACTTCAGTGCTACTTGCGCGACGATCGCGAATAAGCCCCGCGGCGTCGTCGTTAATCGTGGCGGAAAAGACCATGCGCTGTGCCGACTTCGGGCACGCACGGACCAGGCCCAGAACATCGGGCAGAAAGCCCATGTCAGCGAGCATGTCCGCTTCGTCGACGACGACAGCGAGGACGTGCTCAAGGCTGAGTAGACCGCGGCGGCGCAAATCGTGTGCGCGACCCGGTGTGACCACAGCGATATCGACTGGTGCCGCGAGCAGAGTCTGCTGCTTGGCCACGGAATCACCGCCGACCAAGCTCAAGACACGCAGACCTGCAGCGGCACCGATGTCAGCCAGGACATCAGCAATCTGATCTGCGAGTTCGCGCGTTGGCGAAATAATTAGCGCGCGCGGGTAACCGGGAAGCGCTGGAGAGGCGTTATTGAGTAACGCGACCAGCGGAATGCCGAATGCGAGCGTTTTGCCCGAGCCTGTAGGGGCCTGCGCAAGAACGTCCTTGCCAGCGAAAGCATCTGGCAAAGTCGCCACCTGCACGGCAGTAGGCGAAGTTATGTGCTGGGCACGCAGAATACTCACAATCGCTTCCGGCGTGCCCAACTGTCTGAAATCACTGGACTCAGCAGGAGGGGGCATGCTTGTTAGAATACCGCTATCCCCGGACAGCCATGCAATAGGCACGTCCGGTGAACTGGAAAACTACCGTCCCATGACATTTACCAACCGCGACCCGGTTGCGCATAGGCCTCGCGCTCGAGAATGGCGGCTCGACGGAAGATGTTGCGGATAGATTTGAGCTCCGCATCGCTGGCCGTAGACATATTCTCTTCAAGGACCTCGAGAGCCTGCTGAACACTGTCAACATACTCGGGGTCGGAATACACCTCCACCCAGTTCGCGATCGCGGAATCCTCATCAACCAGCGATTTTCCTTGCAGAGTCAGCTCGGTTGCAATCCACATTTCGGCGACGATACTGGTTACGGCGACCCGATATGGGTTGAAAGCGCTACAGGAAGAATGCACGTCCAGCAAAAGCTGTGTGATGGTTGTCGGCTCGATGTCCTCGAGCGCCGAAGAAGTCTCTTCCAGCCCGTTATTGCTCAATTCCAACGCACGCACCAGGGCTTCCTGTGCGAGTGACGACCACAGAACCTGTTCCTTCGGGCAGGGTGCTTTGGTTGCCAGATGCGACAGGACTGGGAAAACTTGGTGCAAGTACCAGGCCTCTTGCGCTACGAAGAAGTTGGTTTCGTCCGAGGAAAGGTCGCCGCGGAGCATCGTGGGGACGCTGAACATTCCGCCAATCTCGGCAACGATGTCCTCGATGTCCCGCCACAGCTGGGAAGTAAAAGGACCAGCCGGAGCAATCTGGAGTGAGTGGCCGAAGAAAGATTCCAGCTCCTTCGGCGGCTGCTCAGTATCAGTGCCTTCGACGGCCTCCGGGTAAAAACTGGAGTTCAGATGCACTGGTTGCATTCGGCGAAGCGCGACCTTTTCCAGGCGACGAGCCCTGTGGCCGTGGTCAATGGGGCCGTGCCCCTGGCCGACGTTGAGGTTATCCGCGAAACGAATGGACTCGCTGAGCCAGCGCGTAGTCCAGCGCAGGGCGTCGTTGATCGCTGAGCCCCCACCAATCCGTGTGGCTAGAGCAGCGGACAGCGAACAACCCGTGCCATGGGTGTTCTCAGTGTGAATGCGGGGAGAAGAGCTGAAGAAAACCTGGCCATCGGGGAAGGCCACTGCATTGCCGGCTTCCTCATCACTTAAGTGACCAGTCTTTGCAATCACGATGACATCGTTTTTGCTCGCGAACTCCAGTGCCTGTTCAATCAGCTCAGTGAAGTCGCTGGCCTCCGGGGCGTCGGCAAGCAATGCCAGTTCGGGAACATTCGGCGTGATGACGGTGGCTTCCGCGACCAAGTCGCGCATTGCGTCCATGGCATCTTCGTCAAGCAGACGGTCGCCAGAGGTGGCGACCATAACCGGATCGAGAACAACCACGGCTGGCTTGGTCTCCCGAACCCAGTTGGTGACGGCCTGCGTGAGTTCGCGTGAACCCAACATGCCAATCTTCACCGCGTCGATGGTGACATCCTCAGTTACAGCAGCCAGCTGCTCGACGAGGAAGTCAACAGGTGGGGTGTGGACGGCACGAACGCCCACGGTGTTCTGAGATACCAAAGCGGTGACCACGCCCATGCCATAACCACCGGCGGCGGCGATTGATTTTAAATCGGCATGGAGCCCAGCGCCACCTGTTGGGTCTGTGCCGGCGATGGAAAGAACTCGTGGCACAAAATCAGGCTTTGCCTTCTTGGGAAATGGCATCTCAGACCCCTTTTAACTTCAAGAGCGTGAAGCGACAGACTTCAAGACTACGCTTCAACCTCGGAGCGGTCGCCAGACCAGAGGGTGTGGAAAGCACCCTCGCGGTCAACACGCTGGTAAGTGTGCGCACCGAAGTAGTCACGCTGCCCCTGAACCAGTGCTGCCGGCAGACGCTCCGCACGCAGGCCGTCGTAGTAAGCCAGCGAAGAGGAGAACACCGGAGCCGGGATACCCATCTGTGCTGCAGTGACGACAACGTCGCGCCACGCGTCGAGGCACTCGGTGACCTGGTCACGGAAGTACTCGTCGAGTACCAGCGCCGGCAGCTCCGGATTGCGGTCGTACGCTTCCTTGATGCGGTTCAGGAACTGTGCGCGGATGATGCAGCCACCACGCCAGATGGTCGCCAGCGCACCGCGGTCAATCTCCCAGCCGTACTCCTTGGCACCAGCGTTAATCTCATCGAAGCCCTGCGAGTAGGCAACGATCTTGGAAGCGTAGAGCGCCTTACGGACGCGCTCCACAAAAGCATCGCGATCTTCCGGTGCCTTAGCCAGGCTTCCCGACGGCAGGTTGCGGGCAGCCTCACGCTGAGCAAGGGAAGACGACAGGGCGCGAGCGAACACGGCCTCGCCAATACCAGTTACTGGAATGCCCAAGTCCAAAGCGGCCTTGACCGTCCAACGGCCGGTGCCCTTCTGGCCAGCAGCATCAACGATGACATCCACTAGCGGCTTGCCTGTCTTCTCATCGGCCTGAGAGAGAACCTCAGCGGTAATCTCGACCAGGTAGGAGTCCAGGTCGCCCTTATTCCACTCGCGGAAGATATCTGCAATCTCGGCAGGGGTGAGGCCAGCGGCCTCACGCAGCAGGTGGTAGGCCTCGCCAATGACCTGCATATCCGCATACTCGATGCCGTTGTGGACCATCTTTACAAAGTGGCCAGCGCCATCGGAAGAAATGTGAGTACAGCACGGAACGCCATCAACGTGAGCGGAGATGGACTCCAGCAGCGGGCCGAGGGACTCGTAGGACTCCTTCGTTCCACCCGGCATAATGGATGGGCCAGTCAGAGCACCTTCTTCACCACCGGAAATACCAGTGCCAACGTAGTGCAGGCCACGGGCGCGAATAGCCTTCTCGCGACGGATGGTGTCCGTGTAAAGAGAGTTACCGCCATCAATGATGATGTCGCCGGGCTCCATCACGTCGGCAAGCTGATCGATGACCGCATCAGTAGCGGCACCTGCCTGAACCATGATCAGAGCGCGACGCGGGCGCTCCAGCGAAGCGACGAACTCTTCAATGGTCTCGGACGGGATGAATGAGCCTTCATCACCGTGTTCAGCGATGAGGGTGCGAGTTTTCTCCGGACTGCGGTTGTACACGGCAACGGTGTGTCCCTTGTGGGCGAAGTTGCGTGCGATATTCGAGCCCATGACGGCGAGCCCGACGACACCAATTTGTGCGAGTTCATTGTTATCGGTCATGCCCACCATCTTAAAGCCTGGCCGGGGTTCGTTGTATCTGGGACTCAGAAATTGTTACTGCTTTTAACGTTGAAACTGCCACGAGTGATGGCGTGCGCTGGCACAATGTTTGGCATGACTGACGAGACTATTGCGAATAATGGCAGTTCACAGGACTCTAACTCTGCAGCTTCCGTCGCCGAGCAGGCGAAGAGGAAGGCGCTGCGCGATTATATGACACTGGCGACGAAGGCTAGCCAGGAAGCGCTGAGCGATGAGGAGCTGGCTGTTTTTAACAGCACCTTGGGCGATAACGGAATCGGCGGTCTAGATACCTTGCTGGGCACGAAGTTTGTCCATGTCGGGCCGGAGCGAATTCAGATGGAGCTCGAGGTCGGGCCCGACCACCTGCAACCGTGGGGCCTAGCCAATGGCGGTGTTTATTGCTCGCTAGGTGAGACTGCTGGCTCTATTGCTGGTTTCGTTGCCTGCGGTGCGAAGAAGCCGGTCGTCGGTGTGAACAATAACACCGATTTCTACCGCTCCGCCCGGGCTGGCGAGGTAATCGTTACCACGGCGGAGCCAGAGTACCTGGGGCGCACCATGCAACTGTGGCGCATTGAGCACACCCGCAAGGCAGATGAAAAACTGTTGGCCCGCACCAACCTACGAATTGCGGTACTCGACAAGCCGCTGTAGCAAATCGTTATAGGTGGTAACGGGCCTGGTAGGAAGCTCGCAGGTGGCTTGTCGTGATTAGCTGTTTTCTAATCTGGCCACCTGCAAGTTAACTACTTGTTCCTTTTTGCGCGGTGCTCGCGGCGAGTGTCGCGAACCTCCAGCGGCAGATCCTGCTCAGCCTTGTCCTTGTTGAACTCGGCCAGGCGGTCGATGGCGTTGCGTGCGTACATCTGCTGGCGGGTGGAAACCATCTGCCAACGGTTGCGATCCAGGACGTTCAGGCCCCAGCTGACGCAGGAGACGAGGCGGTTGCGGAAGCCCACCAGGAACATCAGGTGGACGGCCAGCCACAGAATCCAGCCGATGAAGCCGGTAACCTCAACCTTGCCCATCTTCACCACTGCGGAGAAGCGGGAGACGGTTGCCATGGAGCCCTTATCGAAGTACTCGAACGGCTGACGCTCTGCGACATCGCGGCCGTCGGCCTCAGCTGCAATGTTGGCGGCGACGTACTCGCCACCCTGAATAGCAACCTGAGCAACACCCGGCAGGTTCTCGCGGTTGGACATGTCGCCCACGACGTAGACGTTCTTGTAGCCACCAGCTGTCATGTCCTCGTTGACAACGACACGGCCAGCGCGGTCGGTCTCGGCGCCAGTCTGCTCGGCAATCATCTTGCCCAGCGGGGAAGCGGACACGCCGGCGGACCAAATCTTGCAGAACGACGGGATGAACTCCTCGGTTCCATCCTTCATGTTCTTGTAGGTGACGCCCTCTTCATTGACGTCAGTCACCATCGCGCCAAGCTTGACGATGACGCCCATCTTTTCCAGGGACTTCTGAGCCTTGCGGCCCAGACGCTTGCCAAACGGCGGCAGAACCTGCGGTGCGCCGTCAAGCAGGACGACGCGTGCAGCGTGCGGGTTGTAGCTGCGGTAGGACGATGCGAGGGTGCGGTTAGCCAGCTCGGCCAGCTGGCCGGCAAGTTCAACACCAGTCGGACCAGCGCCGACAACGACGAAGGTCAGCAGGCGCTCGCGCTCAGCGGGATCGTCGGTCAGCTCGGCGCGCTCAAACGCGCCGATGATGCGGGCACGGATTTCGAGTGCGTCGTCGATGTTCTTCATGCCCGGAGCAAACTCGGCAAAGTGATCATTGCCGAAGTAGGACTGGCCAGCGCCAGCGGCAACCAGGAGGTGGTCGTATTCCCACTTGGAAGTCTGGTGACCCAGTTCCGAAGTCACAACCTGCTTTTCGACGTCGATGTCGGTGACATCGCCCTTGACAACACGAACGTTCTGAACACCGTCGAAGATCGTACGAGTGGACGGAGCGATTTCGCCCGAGGACAGGATGCCCGTTGCTACCTGGTAGAGCAGTGGCTGGAACAGGTGGTGGTTAGTGCGGTCGATGAGAGTGACGTCGACCTCGGCGCCCTGCAACTTCTTCGCCGCGAACAAGCCACCGAAACCCGAACCGATGACGACCACGTGCGGGCGTCCGGAGTGCGGGCGGTACGGAGTCTCGGTCATGTATTTTCTCCTCACAGACTTTAAAGTTCTCGAAGTTTTAGATTCGGCTTTTAGCCGGCAAGCCACAATAGTAATCCTCTCGGTGCGCCACCGCCTATTCTGGGTCCCTGCGCGGTAGGCTTCGAGAGCAAACTCAGTTCGTTATTCGTACCTTTATGCGGCGCGATTGTTAGGAGGTTCGGGCAGGGTGAATTCGGCAAGCCGGCAGGCAATTGACGCAGAGCGATGGCCTCGGGTTGCGCGTATTCCAGAGGGGCGTTTCCTAGCGAAACGTGCCGAAATGATGGAACGCTCTTTTGAGCGGCTCTGCCAGGACAACGGCATTGAACTGGTCGAATCCGGTGAGTTTGTCGGAGAGTCCTTCATTACTCGGTCGACGGGTGACGCCGATTTGGCTATCGACGGAGTCGGTGGTGCCAGCTCTAGCGGCGGCAGTGAATCTCCCACTAATTCTGAATCGTTTCGTCCAGTCATTTTCAGCGTCATTGATCCTGTTTTCTATTCTCGACTAGCTGATTCAGAATGGCTCGGATTGGGGGAGGCCTATCTCGCGGGCGAATGGTCCAGTGATGATTTGCCAGAGCTTCTCAGCCGACTGCTCAGCGCCGAGCTCGATATTGCTTCGTTGGGGCCGCTGGCACGTGGTCTGATGAAAGTCGCGCGTTCACGTCCGCGTCTCGATGGGCCAGATATGGCGGGAGAGTTGCCGACCTCATTGCTCGAGCTCTATTCCGGCGAATTGCTGATGGGCGGTTCCGGCCTGTTCGCCTCCGGAGTGCGAACCTCGTCGCGGGAACAGATTCAAAACTATGCCCGTGGTGCTGGCAAGGGTGGGGTTCCCTCGCACTGGTCAGTTGACGTGACTTATGTCGATGCCCCGAAATCCGTCGCGCGTGCCGATTTTCTGCATGCCCAGGTGCGCAATATTGAGCACATCCTCGATCTTGCTCGAGTCCGGGCCGGAGACCGTGTCGCCGAATGGCCGTCGGCAGGCGGAGAAATTTCCCTTCGGGCTGCAGAAAGGGGAGCGGGCGCGGAGGTTATTACCGTCTCTGATGACCACACCGAAACGGTGCTGGAACGGGTGGAAAAAGCCGGATTGCGCGGCGCGGTCGATGTGATCCAGATGGATCGCAACATTCCGTCGCCACGCGAATTCGAGTCCGACTTCGAGGCGGTTATCAACGTCGGGCGTCTGGAGACCTTCGGTCGTGCAGGTGCGCTGCGCTGGCTGAAGAGCGCCGAGCGTCTGCTTGTCGACCGCGGCACCATCGTAGTCCAAATGGTGGTAGCGACGGACAAATTCGATGCGCTCGCCGAGCGCAGCTTGGACCTCGTACGCGCTTACGTGTGGCCGCAGCTGCAGCTTTTCACCATGGAAGAGCTGCGCAAGATGGTGGACCGGGAAACCGGCCTGCGTATCGCGGCGGAAGAGTACATTCCGGCGCACTTCGCGACGACCTTGCAGCTCCAGCGAGATTTCTTTGCGGCGCATGCGCGCGAAGCCGCTGGTATCGGCTACGACAGAGTGTTCCGGAGGATGTGGAATTACTATCTGTCGCTGTTTGAAGCGCTCGTGCGCGCAGAGAAAGTCACGCTCGTACAGGTCGAGCTCGTGCATGCGCCACGCAGGCCTCACTAGCAGTGGGCGGCTCCGGGCGCGTTGGAAATTCGCCAGATAAATAATGCCTGTAAAAATAAATCACGTTTTTAGGCAAAACCACCTCAAAGGTGATGTTTAGGGTCTAAAAACGAAACTATGAACGCACAGAGCACCACACGTACTGCAGACATTGTTGTCGTCGGCGCCGGACTTGCCGGATTGGTCGCGACGTATGAGGCCACGCAGGCCGGCAAGAAGGTCATCCTTGTCGATCAGGAGAATGCCAACAACCTCGGCGGACAGGCTTTCTGGTCGCTAGGAGGAATCTTTCTCGTCGACTCGCCAGAGCAGCGCCGCCTCGGAGTCAAGGACAACCGCGAGCTCGCTGAAGCTGACTGGTTCAACTCCGCGCAGTTCGACCGCGAGGAAGACAACTGGGGACGCAAGTGGGCCAAGGCCTACCTGAACTTCGCGGCAGGGGAGAAGCGTGACTACCTCCGCAATCTCGGCGTGAAGTTCCTGCCTGTCGTCGGGTGGGCTGAGCGCGGTGAAGGGCGTGCCGACGGTCACGGCAACTCGGTACCCCGATTCCACCTCACCTGGGGCACAGGCCCCGAAATCGTCCGCGTATTCGCAGAGCCGGTCGCTGAAGCTGCGAAGAAGGGGCTGGTGGAATACTGCCATCGCCACCGCGTTGACGAGTTGATTGTCGAAGATGGCCGCGCCGTCGGCGTGCGTGGCAAGATTCTGGTTCCCTGTGAATCTTTAGAGCGAGGAGTGGCGTCGTCACGCGAGGAAACAGGGGAGGACTTTGAGATCCGCGGGTCGGCCGTGTGCATTGCGACGGGCGGTGTTGGCGGCAACCTGGAAGCCGTGCGTAAGTGCTGGCCGACCGAGCGCCTGGGCGAGATGCCGAAGGACATGGTCTGCGGTGTGCCAGAGCATGTTGACGGCCGTGGTATCGAGATTGCAGAGCAGGCCGGCGCAAACCTCGTCAACCGTGACCGCATGTGGCATTACACCGAGGGCATGAAGAACTGGAATCCCGTGTGGCCGAATCACGGTATCCGTATCATCCCGGGGCCGTCGGCCATGTGGTTTGACGCAGAAGGAAGCCGCCTGCCAGCGCCATATATTCCGGGCGCCGATACTGTCGGCACGATGAAGCACATTCTGGCCACCGGACACTCGTATTCCTGGTTTGTGCTGAATAAGAACATCGTGGGCAAGGAGTTTATTTTCTCTGGCTCAGAACAGAATCCGGATCTGACCGACAAGGAGATCAAGAAGCTGATTGGCAAGGTGACCTCTGGTGTTGCCGCACCTATTCAGGCGTTCATGGACAACGGCGAAGACTGGGTGGTTGCCGACAATCTGCCAAAGCTGGTCGAGGGGATGAACGAGATTGTGGAGGCGAGCTCGGGCGGGGAGTCCGGAGCCGCAGCGCCGAAGATTGACCTGGAGAAGCTCGAGGAGCAGATTCGTCAGCGCGATATGCAGACCGGTAATCCCTTCTCCAAGGACTACCAGGTCAATTACGTCAACGTGGCCCGGAACTTCCTCGGGGACAAGATCATCCGCTCCGTGCCGCCATCACCGATTTTGGATCCGAAGAACGGCCCACTGATTGCTATTCGTCTGCGCATGCTGACCCGCAAGACGCTCGGTGGCATCGAGACCACCCTCGACGGCCAGTGCTTGCACCCGGACGGAACACCTTTTGAGGGGCTCTACGCTGCAGGCGAGGCCTCTGGCTTCGGTGGCGGTGGCGTTCACGGCAACAACGCGCTGGAAGGTACATTCCTGGGCGGCTGTATTTTCAGTGGCCGCCAGGCAGGCCGCGCGATGGCGGAAGTGGTTAAGTAGCTACCGCATACCGCACAGTTCGGTAGAAGAATCCGCGACTACTCCAGCCCGATGGAGAATGCACTTTCCAGGTCGTGCTGAGAGTAGGTGCGGAAAGCCAGCTGAGTCTGAGTGCGAATAACACCGTCGACCTTGCTGATGAGATTTGGAATGATTTCCGCCAAATCATCGTGATTAGTTGCGCGCACCACGACGACCAAGTCCCAGTCACCAGTAACGGAGTAGACCTCAGTCACGCCGTCGATCTCGACGATGGTCTCGGCGGCCTCCGGAATCTTGTCAGCTTCGACATCGATGGACACAATTGCGGTAATCAAACTCATGGCTGCCTTTCCTCGGAGTTTAAACGTGGGGCCCGCTGAATAGCGTGGCCCGGACCGCAAGGTACGCAAGATTGCTCAAGATACTGCGGCCCGGAATTTCATTTCTGTCACGATTCTACTGATTTCCAGGAAACAGCCTGGAGGATCCGGACGAAAGGCGGTAAAAAGGGCGCTATGACACAAACCGCATTTCAGTCCAACCCAGTCCAGCTTTCCGGAGACCTGCCCGAGGTGGGCAACAAGGCTCCGGAGTTTACCCTCACCGGTGGTGACCTTGGTGAGGTCACCAATGAGACCTTCGCTGGTAAGAAGGTCGTCTACAACATCTTCCCGTCCGTAGATACTGGTGTTTGTGCAGCTTCGGTGCGTCACTTCAACGAGGACGCTGCTGGGCTGGACAACACCGTCGTGGTTAATGTTTCGCGTGACCTGCCGTTCGCTCTCGGCCGCTTCTGCGCTGCAGAAGGCCTGGACAACGTTGAGGTTGCCTCGGACTTCCGCCACGGCTTCGGCGAAGCCTTCGGTGTTGTCCAGCAGGATGGCCCGCTCGCTGGCCTGCTTGCTCGTGCCGTAGTCGTCACTGACGAAGAGGGCAAGGTCATTTACAACCAGCTGGTCGATGAAATCACCACGGAGCCGGACTACGACTCCGCACTGGCTGCACTGAAGTAATTAGTTAACTAGCTTTCAGCAGCAAGTAACCAGCTGGAATCGACGGGGCTCGTCGGCGCACTCGCTAGGCTGTTGCCTGGCGGACTTCGCCGACGAGCTCTTCTAGTACGTCCTCCAGTGCAACGATTCCGCTGACAGAGTTCTCCGAAGTACTGTTTTTCGCCGTCACCAAGGCGAAGTGAGCCTGCTCGCGCTGCATAAGCCGCATGACCGTCTGGAGCTTGGCATCCGGGCTGACGCTTGCGAAGGTGCGAATCAGGTTCCGCGGGAAGGGTCGGTCGCGGTGACCGTCGTCAAGCGAGAGCAAATCCTTGACATGAAGGTAGCCGATGAAGCTGCTGTCGGCATCGGTGATGGGGAAGCGGGAAAAGCGCGTGCGTGCGCTGAGCTCTTCGATGTCGGCGACAGTGGCGTCGGGGCCAATGGTGACGAGGGTGTCGAGTTGCATAGTGACATCCGCGGCGGTGAGATGCTCGAAGCCGAGAGCTTTGTGGAGGAGCGCGAGCTCGTCATTGTCGAGAAGGCCCTGACGCCCGGACTCGGCGACGAAATCCTGCACCTGACTAGCGGTGAAGGAGGAATCGACCTCGTCCTTCGGAGTGGCGCGAAGAACCTTGCGAACCACGATGTTCGCGGTCGTATTCATCGCCCAGATAACCGGATTGAGCACCCGCACAATCACATACAGCGGAATAGCCACGAACTTCGCCGTCGGGCTGGGGGCCGCAATAGCGATGTTCTTCGGCACCATTTCGCCGACAACCATGTGTAAGAAAGTGACAATCAGCAGTGCCAACGCCAGCGCAACCACGTGGGCGGTGCCCGCGGGGAGTCCCAGCGCTGTCATGTAGGGCTCGAAGAAGTGCGCAATCGCAGGCTCGCCGACGGCACCGATGAGCAGGGAACAGGCGGTAATGCCCAGCTGTGTTGCCGCCAGGGAGACCGACACGTTTTCGATACCGCGCAGCGCGTACTTTGCGCTGGTAGAGCCGCTGACGGCATCCGGTTCAATTTGATCGCGGCGAGCCGAGACCATCGCAGATTCAGCGGCGACAAACCAGGCATTGAGGGCCAACAGCAAAATAAGAGTAAGTAGTGGCATGTTCTAGCCCTCCTTTTCGCTGTTGTGCTCGACGTGGTTGTGACTGGTGCCGTCCTGGTCAGCGCCTTCATCCGTGCGCGTGACCTTGTTGCCGGCGAGGTCCACCTGGACACGAATACGGCCAACGCGGTGACGCGCCATGCGCTCGACTCGAAAAGCAACTTCAGCGGTGGTAGGCAAGTTCTCCTCATCGAGGTTTTCGTGGTCGGTGGCTTCGACCGTAATCGTGTCGCCGAAGCGAGGCATGCGATCCAAGCGTTCGGTGATAAATCCACCAATAGTGTCGGATTCTTCGCCCTCCGGCAGGACCAGGTTTAGGATCTCTCCCAACTCATCAGGGCGCATGAGACCGGAAACAATCACCGTATTGGGGCTAATCCGGCTGTAGAGCAACGAACGATCGTCCTGTTCATCGTCAATTTCACCGACGATTTCCTCGACGAGATCCTCCAACGTCACAATGCCGTCCGTGCCGCCGTACTCATCGACAACCACCGCGAACTGGTATGCGTCCTCACGCAGTTGACGCATCAGCGGATCAAGTGTGGTCGAGTCGTTCACCACGAGTACATCTTTGGCCAGGCTCGCAGCCGACGTCGTCAAGCGTTGTGCGTGTGGCACGCTGAGCAGATCGGTGTAGTGCACCACGCCGCGAATGTCGTCGACGCTGTTGCCGACGACGGGGAAGCGGGCGTGCCCGGAATCTGCGACGACCGTCAGCATCTCTGCGACGCTCTGATCTTCGATAAAGATGATCTGTGTGCGTGGCGTCATCACATCAGCCGCCGTGCGCTCGCCGAACTCGATCGATCGCGCCACCAACTCGGCGGTCTGCGGGTTAATCTTTCCTTCATCGCTAGAGCGCGTGACGACGGCACGGAGTTCCTCCGCCGTCCTGGCACTGGCGACCTCTTCCTCAGGGGAGAAGCCGAGCCGTTTTAGCACCCAATTAGCCGCGCTGTTGAGTAGCCAGACCAGCCAGCCGAATGCGAACATGAAGGCATTCTGTGGCCTGACCACGAGGTTTGCGACTTTAGTGGGCTCGGCGATGGCCCAGTTTTTGGGGACGAGTTCGCCAAAGACCATTTGAGTGAAGGTCGCGATAATGAAAGCGCCCGTAGTGCTGATTGCAGTGACGGTGGCGGGAGAGATGCTAGTGCCACCAAATGCGGCTTCGAGGAGCACGCCGAGGGAAGGCCCGGTAAGGAAACCAGCGACGAGGCTGGTGACCGTAATTCCCAGCTGTGCGCCGGAGAGGTTTGTAGAGGTGCGTGATAGAGCACGGTCTACTAAGTATGCGGACTTTGAGCCGGCGTTTGCGGCCTTCTTGACATCGTTCCTGTTAACCGTGAGGTAGGAAAACTCGACAGCAACGAAAATTGCGTTGGCGAAAACGAGGAATAGAAAGACCGCTAAGACGATGAGTGCGGATACAATCACGCGGCATCACCTGAAGTGTTCGCTGCGTTCGCTGGGGATGCTGCGGCGGTTGCTGCGGTGATTGCGCTTACTGCGGCTACAGAGAGCCCGCCAACGTTGGCGCGAGGCTCTGGGTCGTCGGACGAGCCAGATCTATCTGATGTGTCGGACGCATTGGGTCTGTCTGAGCTGCTGGATGTGTCTGAGAGTTCAGGCATGCGGGAAATCTTACTAAAAATTCCTGAATAGACGTGTAGCGAAAAATAGTTGTTTGCTGAGTGAGTAAAGCGGTCCGGGTTGGCGGTTCATTCTGACTGGCTGGTCGGCTGGTTAGACCTGACGGTAATGGCGCATCGGCGGTAATGGGGAGGACGGGACCCTTAGGCCAAAATGTCATAATGTATATTATCGGACAAATAATGAAAGTGGTTGGCCCTGGGGTTTTCTGAATTTCCAGGGCTGCCGCTTTTTCCGCCGCCGCTTTTCTGCTGCCGTGTTCTATCTTGGCGCTTGATCTATGCCGTCGGGATTATTGCTCATTGTCCTTGGCGTTCGCTGCAAGCTCATCCGCGTTGCGGACGGCAATCTCTTCCCGCAGCCGCTTGTTCTGCCACAGCGTCATGCCAATCAGGAGTATGCCGACAGCCACGAGCCACCACGCGCCCTTGTAGGCCACGAATGCAATGAAGATAATCAGTAGTACCATTCGCACCTTTCGTGCGAGCAGCATTGCTTCGTAGGTGTTCATATCGTTGTGACTCCCAACTGGCCTACCAAAATTGTTTTTGGCAGGACTTCTGTGGTGTGTGACTAAATGGCTTTATTGCGTCACAGTGACGAATCGAGGTGTATTTTCGCTGGCTATAAGCCTCTTTGGATTAGCGCTACTGCGATTCTCTTTAGATGGCTGTGTCTGCCAGCCGCGAAACCTACGCGTCCTACGCGTCCTGCTTCTCTGCGACAATGCGCAGATTGAGTTCGCCGTTCTCCTCGATGGATGCAGCTACAAACTGTGGCAGGCGCACGTTGTAATCCAGGCGGTTGATTGGCAAAGAGCCCGACAACAAAACCAAGTTTTCGGTACGAGCGGCCTTCATTGGTACGGTGACATCATTGGTGACACCGCGGATGGTCAGGCGTCCCGGAATCTCGATATTCGCCCACTGGCCGTTATCTGGAATGCTCGAAATATCGAGTGGTTCTGCAAGCTCAAACTTAGCTTCTGGGTACTGCTCAACGCTGAAAATATTGTTGCGGACATTGATGTCACGACGTTCAATATCGCTAGTCAGAGTTGCCATATCAACAACAACGGATGCGTCCTCAAGATTGTTGTCAGCAACCTTCAGCTCACCGGTGACATCGTGAGTGGAACCGGACGTCGTCCGCCTGCTGCCCGGCAGTACCTCGTTAAAAGTAAAACCAACGGAGGTGTTCTGTGAGTTATCGCCACCGATAATCTTCCAGGTGCCATTCGCATCAGTTGTTGCTGCAGGCAGCTCCGTGGCCTCGAAATCCTCTGTACGCACCCCTTCATGCGTGAAAACGCGATACAAAACTGGCCCCACAATAACAATTGCGAGCGCAACAACTGCAACGGCTATCAAAGTAATAATTGACTTACGGACACCAGAATTCATAGTGCTCATCCTATCCTTTTAATCCGCTATGGGATAAACCGTTCCACCTCGCGCGTTTTCATAATCAATTCCTGCGTAATCTCCTGCAGGACGGCAGTCTCCATGCCGTCGTCAAGCGCGGTGCGCAAGTCTTCGGCGAGACAACGTACTTCGAAGAGCCCGTCCCCTATTCGCTTTACGACGTCATCGCCCGCCGGCCTGCTCGTGGCATCGGTGGCGGTCTTTAGCGTGAGATCCGAATTGATTCGCTCGGCAATCGGCCTGGAAGCGCCTTTTGCTACGCCAGTGCGTTTTTCGTACGCGCGCTGCCGGCAGGCTTGGCTGCAGAACTTGCGACGGCGACCGCGGATGGCGACCTCCATTTCGCGGCCACACCACTGGCAATTGGCAGTAGTTGTGCTCGGCTTTTGATCTGACACAGAAGTCAATTATGGCATGAATACAGATTAAGGCGTTATAATGTGTGGTCTAGTATTTCTACCAAAGGGGGCACGTTCCACATGGCAGATCGAGTTCTTCGTGGCAGTCGCATGGGCGCCGTTTCGTATGAGACCGATCGCGATCATGACCTCGCGCCGCGAATGATGGTCCGCTACCGCACTGAATCCGGTGAGATCTTCGAGGTCCCATTCGCGGATGACGCGGAAATTCCAGGTGAATGGCTGTGCAAGAATGGCCAAATTGGTGAGCTGGTTGAAGGCGAAGGCACTGAAGCCAAGCCGGTGAAGCCGCCGAGGACTCACTGGGACATGCTCCGTGAGCGCCGCTCCATCGAGGAGCTCGACGTGCTGCTGGATGAGCGTGTTGACTTGCTGCGCAAGCGTCGTCGTAACGCCGCTCGCCTGCTGAAGGCTCAGAAGGAAGCCGAAGAAGCAGAGAAGAACGCTTAAGGTTTGAGCTGGCTTGCGCTAGTGAGCTTTAGGGCGCTGCAGCTGTGAATTACATGCTGCAAAATGAGTCCGGATAAGGTTTTGCTCCTTATTCGGGCCCGTTTTTTGTTGGTGCCTGGCTGCGGCGGGCCGATCCGAGTTACTGACTGCGTTTATGACAAAAATGGCCTGAAAAATGGCTTGAAACTGTCATAAACTAAGACAGTTTCACATTTGCAGCCCCCATTCATACAGGCAGCCCGTATTCACATTTGCAGCCCGCAGTCATACAGGCAGCCCGTCTCCACACAGGTAGGCCGCAATCTTTGGGGCTGCCCTAGCCCTACTTGCGGAATCGCTGCTTAAACTCGTGACCAGCCAGGCGACCAATCTCCGACCCCAGGTTTTTTACCTGCTGCGAGCGGTGCTTGAATCCCCACTTGGTGACCTGCAGCAGAGACTGCTTCACAAAGCTGCCATCCATCTTGGACTCGCCGTACTCGCGCTCAGTAAAGGTGATCGGAACCTCCTCCACCAAGAAGCCCGCCTGTACAGCCTCAAAAGCGAGCTCGGTCTGGAACAGGTACGCAGCCTTGCCAATGTTCTCGAGGTCAAGGGTTTCGAGAACTTCCCGTCGATAAGCACGGTAGCCAGCGGTGATATCCGAGATGCCCGCGCCGAGCGCCAGCGAGATGTAGAGGTTGCCGCCGCGGGAGAGAACCTGACGGCTCATTGGCCAGTTGACGGTCTTGCCGCCCGGAATGTAGCGGGAACCGATGACGACATCGGCACCGTCCTCGAGCTTCTCCAGCAGCAGATGGAACTGCTCTGGTGCGTGGGAGCCGTCGGCATCCATCTCGCAGAGAACCTCGTAGTCGCGCTCGAGACCCCAAGCGAAGCCCGCGCGGTACGCACCCCAGAGACCGCCCTTGCCCTCGCGGTGCAGGACGTAGATGTGCTCTTCGCCGTTGTTGTCCGACTTGTCAGCGGCAGCGATTTCATCGGCGAGCTCACCGGTGCCGTCTGGCGAAGAGTCATCGACAACCAAAATGTCGACGCGAGGCTCCGCTGCGCGCAGGCGTGCAATCACGCCCGGCAGGTTTTCCCGCTCGTTGAAAGTGGGAATGACAACCAGCGTCGACTCATTTAGGGCAGTCACTCGTGATTCTCCTTAGTGCATGTTCTGCTCAGTATCCCGGCCATCAACTTCATCTGCGCCTGCCCTGGCATCTCCGCCACGGCGACGCAGGACGGCACCAACCACACAAAGAATACCGAATGCAGTCAGTAGACCTTCAATCCACGTCCCGAAACGGGCTGCAAAAGTCAGGTGGGCGTACTGAGGCAGAGTTTCAGTGAGTACCTTCTGCTCGAAGATTTTGCTCCGCTTTACGACGTCTCCGTGCGCATCCACAATCGCGCTCACACCGCTGGTTGCGGCGACGGCCGTGGAGCGTTGGAACTCCATGGCTCGCATGCGGCTCATGGCCAGCTGTTGGTAGGTCATGTCGGTGAAACCGAAGGTGGCGTTATTTGTGGGCGTGGCCAGCATGGTTGCGCCGTGTTTGACTGCGTTGCGGAAGGCACCATCGAAGACCACTTCGTAACAGGTGGCCACGCCTAGATTGATCTTCTTTAAACCATCGGTGCCTGGCGTTGTAACCACGGCATCGCCGTTGCCCGGAGTCATGTCTCCGGCGTGAGCGACCATGTCGGAAAAGTGACGTAGCAGTTCGCGGAATGGCATGGTCTCGCCGAAGGGCTGGAGATAGATTTTCTCGTGCTGGTCGCCGGGGCCGGTCTGCGGATCCCAGACCACCATGGTGTTTTGCACCCCATTGGTGTAGGTAAAGGTGCCGACCACGATGGGAGCGCCAATATTCATCGCGGCGTTTTCGATAATGCGTGCCGCTTCCCCATCCGTAAACGGGCTGACATCGGAGGAGTTTTCGGGCCAGATGACGATGTCCGGCTGCTCTTCCTTACCTTGGTGGACACGTCGGGCCAGCTCATTGGTGGCATCGGCGTGGTTTTGCAGGACTGCGCGGCGCTGGGCATTGAACTCTAAACCGAGGCGCGGAACATTGCCCTGGATAACCGCGACACGGGTGTTGTCAGCGGCCGTAGGCTCAGGCAGCGGTTGGGTCCACGCAGGAAGAACCCAGCCGACGAATAACGCTCCCACCAAAAGCGCAGCGGAGGTTGCATAGGAACGTAGCGTGAGCGCGACCAGTCCCGCACCAACGCAAGCAGCGAGGAAAGTGACCAATGCAGTGCTGCCGATTGCCACTGCTGGGGCCAGCGGGCCGTCGACCTGCCCCCAGGCAACGCGGAGCCAGGGGAAGCCTCCGAAAGGCCAGCGGGCTAGCAGCGCCTCCCCTGCCACGAGCGCAGCGGCCATGCCAGGGAGCTTCAGCGCGAGGGGGAAACTGGATTGGGCAATCAGCCACATCGCAAGCGCCGCCGGAATTGCGAGCAGTCCCAGCACAATTGAGAGCGCCACGTAGGGGCCAATGCCGACGAAGGAGCCGATCCACGGCAGTGAGAAAAGAGCCGTCGCTGTTGCCCAGCTGAAGCCCACCACTACGCTGGATTTCCAATCGGCTGCGCAGAAGAAGGCAAAAATGAGCAGGGCGAGGCCGATCCAGGCCGTCCACCACCAGCTCATGGGCGCATAGCTTAAGAACTGCAATCCACCAGCGAGGATTGCAATGAAGGCGAGAACGAGGCGCTGCTTTAGTGGGGTAAGCGCGCGAAAGCGCGCCTGCCAGCGATTCGGATTCTCCAGAATGTCTTTCGAAGCGTCTTTCTGAGCGACGTTCCCGTGCTCGCTGGAGCGCGCTTGGCGGTTAGTGTGCACTTGTATAAGAGAACTCTCTACGTTTGCGAGTTTTTGAGTTAGCGCTTGTCGCTGTCGTCCTGGTCATCATCCCAGGCGTTGTCCGGTGCCGGTGGGACGATTTTATCCTGTGGGAAGGCCTTGCCATCCGCACCCGGGAAACCACCAGAGAATCCAGGGAAACCCGAAAAACCGCCAGCACCAGCGCCAGTTCCTGGAGCACCCGGGTTCATGCCGTACTGAGAGACCACCATCATGCTGCGGTCACTGAAGTTGCGGAGTCCGTTGAGCAGCGCCACCGATCCGCTCTTACGAATCAGCCAGCGAGTCGGCGGTAGCACCATGAGGAAACCAACAACCGTGGAGACGACGCCCGGCAGGGCAATCAGCCAAGAGCCAACCAACAGGATTGCCGAGTCAGCCACAAAGTGTCCCGCGCCCTTTGCCGAGCGCTTGATTGCCTCCTCCGGATGCTTCTGTCCGTACTCAGTAAGAGTACGAGAAGTATCCAGCAGCAACTTCTGGTAGATGCGCTTGAACTCGATGGCGGCGAAAACCAATCCCAGAATGAATAGACCCAGAACCAGCAGGACGGTCCAGCCATAGCCAATCCATTCACCAAGTGCGATAAAGGCCGCAATCTCGGCGATGAGGTAAATAATTGTGAACCACTTGCTCATAGTTCCCCAGTGTAACCGCCACTAGATGAGCAAGTGGTTACGGCTATCGGCCGGTTAGACGACGACTAGCGGTCGCCTACCGGTCAGCGCGCTCCTCCAAGTCGCCCTCTGTATCCAGGTAGGTCTGGCGCAGCAGATCCATGCGTTCCTGGTCGGGGTTTTCCCACATACCGCGCTCTGCGGCCTCCATCAGGCGCTCGGAAATATCGTGCAGAGCCCACGGATTCGACTGTTCAAAGAACTCGCGGTTTTCCGGGTTCGCAACGTACTCGTCGGTAAGCGTTTCGTACATCCAGTCATCCATGACCTTCGCCGTCGCGTCGTAACCGAAGAGGTAGTCGACGGTTGCGGCCATTTCGAAGGCGCCCTTGTAGCCGTGGTTACGCATTGCCTGCATCCAGCGTGGGTTGACCACGCGGGCACGGAAGACACGTCGCGTCTCCTCGTGCAGGGTGCGGGTACGCACGGCGTCCGGGCGCGTGGAATCTCCCACATACGCTTCTGGAGCGGAACCCGTCAGTGCACGGACCGTGGCGATCATGCCGCCGTGGAACTGGAAGTAGTCATCGGAGTCGGCGATATCGTGCTCGCGGGTATCGGCATTCTTCGCGGCAACCTGAATACGGCGGTAGGCCGTCTTCATGTCGTCAGCGGCCTCTTCCCCGTCGACGCCGCGGCCATAGGCGTAGCCGCCCCAGGTTGTGTAGACCTTCGCCAGGTCCGCGTCATCGCGCCAGGAACCGGAATCGATAAGTTGCAGCAGGCCAGCTCCATAGGTGCCCGGCTTGGAACCGAAGATACGGCGCGGGCGCTCCTGCTGGTCGGCCTTCGCATGGGCGCGCACGTAGTTGTCCTCATCGGATTCATCAAGCTTGACGACGAGCTGAAACGCGTCATCCAAAAGGTCGATAACATGCGGAAACGCATCACGGAAGAAGCCGGAAATACGGACGGTCACGTCAATGCGCGGTCGGCCCAGCTCCTCCAGCGGAATCGGCTCAAGGCCGACAATACGGCGAGATGCGTCATCCCACACCGGATGCACACCAATCAACGCGAGCACCTCGGCGATGTCATCGCCCGAGGTACGCATGGCGGAAGTGCCCCATACCGACAAGCCAACCGACTTCGGGTACTCGCCGTGGTCGGCGCGGTAGCGTTCAATCAGGCCATCGGCGAGGTTGACGCCGGTTTCCCAAGCCAGGCGCGACGGCACCGCCTTGGGGTCGACCGAGTAGAAGTTGCGGGCAGTTGGCAGCACGTTGACCAGGCCGCGCAGTGGTGAACCGGAGGGGCCAGCCGGAACGAATTCGCCATCGAGAGCGGAAAGAATGCGCGGGATCTCCTCGCTGGTAGCAGCCAGGCGCGGGAGAATTTCGTCGCGGGTGAACTGCAGCAGCTCGACAACCTGATCGAGGCCGTTTGGTGCCGCGATATCGGCAAATTCCTCGGAGCCGAGCACATCAGCCGCGATCTGTGCCACTGGTTGGTCGGGATTCTTCACCACGGCGGTTACCAGCGCCGTAGCCAGTGCATCGATAGAGTCCACAGCGTGGCGTTCATCGGTGCCATCCTCGGCCAGGCCGAGAGCTTCGCGCAGGCCCGGCAGGGTCTGCTTGCCGCCCCACAGCTGGCGGGCGCGCAACATGGTGGTCACAGTGCCGATCAGGGATTCATCTTCCGGTGCCTGGCTGAGCACGTGGAGGCCACCGCGGATGGCGACGTCCTTAATCTCGCAGAGCCAGCCGTCGACATGCATGAGCATGTCATCGAAAACCTCCTCGTCCGGGCGCTCGTCCCAGCCGAGGTCGCGGTCCATCTTCGCGGCGGTCAGCAGCGTCCAAATCTCCTGGCGGATGGCCGGCAGCTTGGCCGGGTCCATGGCGGAGATGTTCTGGTGCTCGTCGAGAAGCTGTTCCAGACGGGTGATGTCGCCGTAGGATTCGGCGCGGGCCATCGGCGGAATGAGGTGGTCGACAAGCGTGGCGTGAGCACGGCGTTTGGCCTGTGTGCCTTCGCCCGGGTCGTTGACCAAGAAGGGGTAGATCATTGGCAGCTCGCCGATGGCAGCGTCCGGGCCGCAAGAAGCGGAAAGGCCGACGGTCTTGCCCGGCAGCCACTCCAGGTTGCCGTGCTTGCCCATGTGAACCACGGCATCAGCGCCGAAACCGCCCTGCGCCTGCGACAGCGACAGGAAGCGGTAGCAAGCCAGATAATGGTGCGTCGGCGGCAGATCCGGGTCGTGGTAGATACCCACCGGGTTGTCACCGAAACCGCGCGGTGGCTGCACCATGACCACGACATTGCCGAAGGTCAGGCCCGCAATGTAGATGTCCTGGGTATCCGGGTGGACGTACAGGGTGCCCGGCGCGGCACCCCACTTGTCCTGCATGTCGGAGCGAAGTTCTTCCGGCAAGGTAGCGAAGAACTTCTCGTAGGTGGCAGCGGGCAGGCGGAGTTCGGCTGCCTCCATAACCTCTTCGGTCAGCCAGTCCGGGTCCTGGCCGCCGGCCTCGATGATGGCGTGCATGAACGCATCTGGTTCATCGGCACCATCCTCGGCGGTGGCATATCCGGGGATTTTGGTGGTGTCGCCGAGGTTGTATCCGGCGTCGGCAAGCGCGTGCAGCACCTTCAACGTGGATGCTGGTGTGTCCAGACCGACAGCGTTGCCGATGCGGGCGTGCTTGGTCGGGTACGCAGAGAGCATGACGGCGACGCGCTTGTCAGCGTTGTCGATGTGGCGGAGCGCGGCGTAACGGGTGGCGATGCCGGCGAGGCGGTCGCAGCGCTCGAGATCTGGGACGTAGGAAATGAGCTCGTCGGAGTCGATTTCCTTAAACGAGAACGCGACCGAGATGATGCGGCCGTCGAATTCGGGGACGGCGACCTGTGTTGCGACGTCCAGCGGTGACAGGCCCTCGTCGTTGTCCTCCCATGCCGCCTTGGAAGAGGTCAGAGCCAACCCCTGGATGATTGGGATGTTCAAGTCGGCGAGTGCGGCGACATCCCAGCCGTCATCGTCCTGGCCAGCCTGCGCGAGTGCCGGGCGGTTGCCGCCAGCGGCAAGCACCGTGGTGATGAGCGCGTCGCAGGTCGCCAGCTCTGCGAGCAGTTCGTCGCTGGCGGTGCGCAGGGATGCGGTGAAGATGGGCTTGGCGACGTAGCCGCGAGCCTCGACAGCGTCAGCGAGAGCCTCAATGTAGTGCGTATTTCCCGCCAGGTGCTGGGCGCGGTAGTAAATAATGCCGACGGTGCCGCGGGAATCTTCCGTGGCCACCTTGGAGTCGCGCTCCAGGAAACCCCAGGCCGGCATGCGAGCTGGTTCTTCAAAGCCAAGACCGGTCAGAAGCAGTGTGTCCGACAGGAAATTGTGCAGCTGTGCGAGGTTTTTCGCGCCGCCTTCCGCCAGGTAGATGTGCGTTT
The DNA here is from genome assembly GCF_001810555.1 of Corynebacterium sp. HMSC063G05. Taxonomy (NCBI): domain Bacteria; kingdom Bacillati; phylum Actinomycetota; class Actinomycetes; order Mycobacteriales; family Corynebacteriaceae; genus Corynebacterium; species Corynebacterium sp. HMSC063G05. Next base: position 34,587 of record NZ_KV801839.1, read on the forward strand.
GCGTGGCGACGTTTGCGGGAACTGTCGAGTACTCGGTGAGTTCGGCATCGGGCGCCTGCTCGCCCGAGACGAGGACGGTGGGAATACCGGAGTTCACAAAGTAGTCAATGCCGGATTCCCAGGCGCGGCGGCCACCGAGAAGTCGGATGATGACGACATCGGCGCCGTCGGCAAGCGTGGGCAAATCATCGTCGAGCAGACGCGCCGGGTTTGCCCAACGGTAGGACACCTCCGGGTTGGCCTGAGCGGCCGCGCGGGCGGACAGAAGGTCGGTATCCGAGGTCGACAGCAGCAGAATCACGGTGTAGTCATTCACTTCCTGGGGAGCAACGCGTCCCCGGTCGGCGGGAGTCTGCCTTTTAGCCGATGACGAGGTCTGACTGTGACAGTGGCGCGACCGTGCGGATTTTCACCGAGCTTCTCGTCAGTGGCATGGCAGTGGATTTCTCCATCACTCTACTGCAGCGTCTATTGCTAGAGTTCCAGCGACTGCTCCGCCGGCTGATCTGGGAAGTGGGACCAGAGGAAGTCCGTGGCATTAGTCAGTTCCGCGAGCATCGGAACGATATGGTTAATGCCCGTCTTCGGTAGCACCGGTGAAGTCGTGTTTTCGACGTACTCCAGATCGGTGAAGCCGAGATTCAGCCAGGCATCGCGCAGCTTGCGAACCTGGTTGATGGGGATGATGTCATCATGCTCACCCGAGTAGAGGTATACCGGCGCATTGGGGACGAAGTTGCCGACGCGCTGGCGTGCGAGTTCCTTCTGCACCGGCTCGTAGCGCTTAATCATCTCGCTGAGCGACTCACCGCTAGTCGTGTACTGGTCAGTGGTTTCAAAGGAGTGATGGAAACCCAAGCCACCCGCGCAGTAGTTGCCTACGTTGTCCAGCAGTTCTTTGCCTTCGGGGCTGATTTCTTCCTTGAGGACTCGGCGCAGCTCCGGATCCTTATCCAGGACAGAATTGATTGCCAGTGCAATCGCGGCGGTCAGCGTAGTGCCATCAATCTGGTCGAGGACGTTTGCGAGATCGGACGGCGGGCCGCCGGCGGCAGATGCGGCGACGTTGAGCTCAGGAGCGTAGACACTTGCACGCTCAGCGGCTGCAGCGGCTGCGGAGCCACCCTGGGAGTAGCCATAAATTCCCACGGGCGCATTTTTGTCCACGCCGAGCTCGTGTGAGGCAGACACGGCATCAAACAGCGACTGTGCTGAGGCGATGTTGTCGACATAGTCCTGATTACCCTGGGAATTGCGGTGGTGGTCGATCATCACCACAGTCGCGCCTCGCTTCAAGTTCGCGACCATCGGAATCGTCTCGTATGGAGCAATAATGTCCAACGGGCCGAACTCAATCTTCAGGCCGGTCTGTGAGGAGATTGATGGGTCGCACTTTTCCGCGCCACCCTGCGTGCCCGGAGCGATTGCCACGACCGGACGCGGACCGCTGCCCTTCCACTCCGTCTTCGGAGTCACCACAAGGGCTGTGTCCACACTGGGATTGCCGAGGGAATCCGTGGAGTTGTAGTGAATACGCTTGGCATCCACATTCCACAGCTTGTCGTTCACCATCATCTCGGCATCCTCGCTGCTGACCAGCGTGCCGGCATTTGCCGTGCGCGACGGGGTCAGCGGCAGAGAATTCAGCGGCGAGGCTGCGGCCACGCGTGCCTGTTCCGGGGTCAGCTGCCTACCTGCGTCCTCGCTGTCAGACTCCTCATCGTCCTTCTCGATGCCGAGTAGCCTTTCCATATTCGGGTTCGGTACATGGCCGAAACCAGGCAGTTCGCGGTTTGCGCTTGACGACGACACCTTATCCGCCAGCCCACTATCCGATAGGCCTGGGATGTTTAGTGGCTGTGCGTTTGCAGGTGTAGCCAGGCCGATGGTCATAAGACCTGCTAGCGCTACCCCGATTCCCGTTCGGATGGTGCGACGGTTTCGTCGTGAAGCAGAGCGTGTCTGTGTCGAGGCACGGCCGGTGCCGACGGTGTCGTGTGCCTCGTGCGTGAGTGCCTCAGCGTCGTGATGTGGCATGAAATCTCCTGAATAACCCCAGATTGAAAACCCAATGAAAACTTCCCTTAATTCAGAGGAAGTTAGGTTATGAAAACAATAAAGTTTTAAAAAGGTAAATCGGTGGATTTTAGTGAAGAATTTGTATGTTTTTCGCGGAGGGGTATCAAAACTCCACTTCAGAAGGGTTTCGTTGGGCTGGAAAGGAGTCGGATAATGTGCCCCTGTTTTCGGGGGCTCAGCTCTGTGTGTGTTTGCGTATTCTTGAGAGTATGACTGCATCTGATCAAGGAACCCGCACTCGTCAGGACGGTTGCCCCGGCAGCCGCAAGGTTCATATCGCAGCTGATGGCGCAATTGGTCGTCTGCGCTTCCCCGGAGGCTTTCTCCCCGCGCCGGGCTTCGCCGTACTCGCCGATTTGGCCGAGAATTTCGGCGACGGTGATATTCACTTCACTTCCCGCGGCAATGTTCAGATCCGCGGCATCACCAACACCGGCGCATTCGCCGATGCCGCGGAAGAAGAGAAGCTGGTTCCCTCCACCAGCCACGACCGCGTACGCAACGTTCTTCAGTCGCCGCTGTCCGGTCGCGTCGGCGGTAAAGCTGATGTGCGTGACCTGGTTCAAGAGTTCGACAAGGCTCTCATCGCGGAGCCGTCGCTGGCAACACTGCCAGGTCGCACACTCATGGCTTTCGACGACGGCCGCGGTGACGTGCTCGGTGAGCGCCCCGACTTCGGCGTTGTCGCCCACGATGAGGGCACGTTCGAACTCATCATTGGCGGCGCGACCTCGGGGCTTGTCGTCCCGCGTGACGACGTCGTGGAGGCTCTCATCACCACAGCGAAGGTGTGGAATGACAGCCGTGGTTCAGCCTGGCGCATCGCGGAAGCCAATGCGGCCGAGCGCATTGCCGATGCCGTAATCGAGGAATTGGGCGCCCGAGTCCGTCGCCAGGAGCCGACCCCGGCTGAGAGCTTTGATGCCACCGCCGGGCTTTCCCGCCAGATCGGTTGGATTGACCAGCCGGATGGCCTGGTTAGCCTGGCCGCTGGCCTGCGCTTTGGCGTCCTCCCGGCGCGTCTGGCCCGTGCGATCTCGCACACGCAAGTTCCTGTGCACGTCACTCCGTGGTACTCGCTGATTCTGCACGATTTGGAAGAGGAAGTTGCCGAACAGGTCGTCAAGGTATTGGCGCCCAATGGCCTGATCTTCGACCGGAAGTCCACCTGGCTGCGCGTCAGCGCCTGCACCGGACGCCCCGGCTGCAAAAAGTCTCTGGCTGACACCCGCGGCGATGCTTCTCACGCAATTGCCGATGGCCGACTGCCCGAGGGGCGCGTGCACTTCTCCGGTTGTGAGCGTCGCTGCGGCAAGCCCAAGGGCGGTTACTTCGACTATCTCGCCACCGGGGACGGAGAATACGAAGTCACTGCTGTGGACTAGGCTTTAAGCCTATGAAGCGCTTTGAGTACAACACCGACGGTGCGGATATTTACCGTAACTCGTTTGCCATCATTCGCGAAGAAAGCGATCTTTCCCGCTTCGATGCCGATGAGGAAACCGTCGCTGTCAGAATGATTCACGCAGCAGGTCAGACCGACCTGGCCAAGGACATCGTCTTTTCCACGGGAGCTGTGCGCGCAGCTCGCCAGGCTCTCGAGGAAGGCGCTCCTATCTTCACCGATGTCAACATGATCGCCTCGGGTATTACCCGCAAGCGCTTACCTGCTGACAACGAGGTCATCTGCCTGCTGCGTGATGAGCGCGTCCCCAAGCTGGCTCAAGAACTCGGCACCACGCGCACTGCTGCCGCCGTGGAGCTGTGGAAGCCACGCCTAGAGGGCGCGGTTGTCGCCATCGGCAACGCTCCCACCGCCCTCTTCCACCTGCTCAACCGCATTAATGAGGGCTCCTTCCCCATGCCCGCTGCCATTTTGGCCATGCCAGTGGGCTTCGTCGGTGCCGCGGAATCAAAGCAGGCCACTATCGACTCCGGTGCCGAAAACCCAGAGCTGAAGTACATCACCGTCACCGGCCGTCGCGGTGGCTCGGCTATCACCTGTGCTGCCCTCAATGCCATTGCGACCGCAAAGGAGATCATCTAAACCATGTCCGGCTCCTACAGTGCTCAGCCTGGTCATCTCTACGGCGTCGGACTCGGTCCCGGCGACGCAGGTCTCATTACACTCCGCGGTGCCGACATCATCCGCACAGCCGATGTCATCGCCTACCATGCAGGAACTCACGGACGTTCCACGGCGCGCTCAATCGCCGCCGAACTGATTGACGCGCGTGACGACGCTGCCGTGGAAGAGCAATTGCAATACCCGGTGACCACCGGGCGCCCAGTCGACTACCGCGAGCAGCTCGCCGGTTTCTATGCAGAGGCCACTGCTCGCCTGCACAAGCACTTGGCCGAGGGACGAAGTGTTGCAGTTCTTTCGCTCGGTGACCCGATGCTCTATAGCTCGTACCAGCATCTGCATCACGCCCTCAGCGAGGACTTTCCCACTGAGATTGTCCCTGGAGTGGCCAGCATTACTGCGGCGGCAGCAGAGATTGGTCAGCCGCTCGGCGAGGCTACCGAAATCGTCAGCGTTGTTCCCGCCACCGCTGATTCCGAGCGCATCGCTGCGGTTCTTGACGCCTCAGACTGTGTAGTCATTATGAAGCTGGGGAAAAACGTTGAGAAGGTTCGTACAGCGTTGCAGTCCGCAGGCATGCTCGAGCGCGCCTACGTTGTCGAGCGAGCAACCATGAATGAGCACACCAGCTACCCGCTGGCCGATGCAGACCCGGAGAAAGTTCCGTACTTCGCAGTAGCCGTCGTGCCTTCCGCTGTCTACGGAACTGAACGGAGTGTTTCTGGGGCGCCTGAGCCAGCTAATGATGCGGCGAGCGATACAGTCACCGATACGGCGACTGAGTCGGCTGCCCCAGCAGTTGGTGAAGTCGTCGTTGTCGGCCTAGGCCCGGGTGCGGAGCGCTGGACCACCCCAGAAGTCACCGAGGAACTGGCCCGAGCCACGGATCTGGTTGGCTACTCCACCTACATCAACCGGGTTCCTGAGCGCGCCGGGCAACGCCGCCACCTCTCAGACAACCGCGTAGAGGCAGAGCGAGCCACTATGGCGCTGGATATCGCCAAGCGTGGAGGTCGAGTTGCGGTGGTCAGTTCCGGTGACCCGGGGGTCTTCGCCATGGCGGCCGCAGTGCTGGAAGTCGCTGATGACGATATGTGGCGAAACATTCCAGTTCGAGTCGTGCCGGGCATGACTGCTGCTCAGGCTGTCGCAAGTCGAGTGGGTGCTCCCCTTGGCCATGACTTTGCGATGCTCAGTCTCTCCGACAGGTTGAAGCCCTGGGAGGTCGTCGTTAAGCGAGTGCGTGCCGTAGCCGGAGCAGACATGGCATTTGCTGTCTACAACCCGGCATCCAAGTCGCGGAGATGGCAGATCCGAGAGCTGCGAGCCTTGGCCCTGGAATACCGCGAGCCGACAACGCCTGTGATTGTGGCACGGGCAGTTGGCTCGGAGCAGGAAAACGTTACCGTGACCACGTTGGCGGAGTTCGATCCGGATGTCGTCGATATGCGAACCATGGTGATTATCGGTTCGTCGTCGACGAAGGCGTATCGTGCCGGCAAGACCACTCGGGTCTACACCGCACGCCACTACGGTGAGGGCGGCACCAGCGGAACTGGCGAGTTGCTGCCCTAGCCGCTACGCTCGGCGGATGACGGCGTTGTACGCCTCATCCACCGTTGTGGCGACGGTGGCGATATCCGCGCCGGGCAGCTGTGGGCGCTGCACGATAACGACCGGCTTCTTCAGGTCGCGGGCTGCCTCAATCTTGGCGTAAGTAGCAGCACCACCGGAGTTTTTGGTTACCACGCAGTCCACGGCGTAATCCCGCATGAGCTTGCGCTCCGCTGCGACGTCGTAAGGCCCACGGCTGAGAATAATCTTCCGATTCTTCGGCAGCGGCGGGGCGGGCTGTTCCACGCAGCGAATGAGGTAACGGCCGTTGGAGTCACCGGTAAATGGAGCAAGCTGCTGACGGCCAATAGTGAGAAACGGGCTGTAGAAACGGTCGGCAACAACGTCCGCGGCCTCCTGCATGGAGGACACCTCAATCCAGTTGTCTCCTGGCTGCTTCTCCCACGCAGGGCGATGCAGCGCAACAAGCGGAATACCGGTGGCGCGGGCAGCTTCAGCAGCAGATTCGCTGATCTGTTCTGCATACGGATGCGTGGCATCGATGATGACTTCAGTGGCATCGGAGATGAGCCACCGAGTCAGTCCTGCGGGACCGCCAAAACCGCCAATGCGGACATTGCCGACGGGCAGCTTCGGGTTAGAAACGCGACCGGCCAGTGAAGAGGTGACAAACCAGCCCTCGCCCACTAAGCGCTTGGCCAGGGCGCGGGCTTCAGCAGTTCCACCCAGAATTAGTGCACGCATGGAATGGTCCGTCCGTGTTCATCGCGTGGACGATCATCGCTGTAGAGGTAGCTATCCGGGAACGCCTCGGCGGTGAGCACCTTGCCGACAATGATGACAGCCGTACGAGTCACACCTGCATCCTTGACCTGCTGCGCGATATCAGACAGCGTGCCGCGGAGAATAACCTGTTCCGGACGGGATGCGAAAGCCACGACTGCCACCGGACCGTGCTCACCATAATGCGGGGTGAGCTCCTCGACCACACGATCGATGTCGTGGGCGGCCAAGTGAATGCACAGAGTTGCGCCCGTGCGGCCGAAGTTCTCCAGGGTCTCGCCCTCCGGCATCTTGGAAGCGCGCCCGGAGATACGAGTCAGCACCACCGACTGGCCAACAGTTGGCACCGTGAGCTCGTGGCCCAGAGCGGCCGCCGCCGCGGAAAATGCCGGCACACCCGGAACGATTTCGTAGTCAATGCCGAGCTCGCTGAGACGACGGACCTGTTCTGCCAGCGCCGACCACACCGACGGGTCGCCGGACTGCAGGCGTGCGACATCCTTGCCCGCCGCATGCGCTGCCTGAATGGTTTCGATGATGGTATCCAGCGGCATTCGCGCGGTGTTGATGATCTCTGCGCCTTCGGGGCAGTGTTCCAGCACCTCAGGCGGGACAATCGATCCCGCGTAAAGGCACACTGGGCAGGAACGAATAAGCCGGTCCGCGCGCAGCGTCAGCAAATCCGCTGCCCCCGGGCCTGCACCGATGAAATACACAGTCATTGTGAGTTACAGAGTCCTCAATATTTTCTAGACAGAGAAATTACGTCTATGGTAGCGCAGGCTCTACTGGCTTCTCCGCCACCCACTGCACCACCGGCAACGTAGGGCGCCACGCAGTGAAACTGCCGACTGCACCTGCGCGCTCCACGGAAAGCCGGGTGACATCCCCGCCATAGTCGCGACGCGCCTGCCACAGCAGAGCCTCCGACTCCAGCGTCACGGTGTTTGCGACGATGGTGCCTCCCGGGGCAAGGCGTTGCCAACAGGTTTCAATCATTCCGTCAGCAGTGAGACCTCCGCCGATGAAAATGGCATCTGGGCGAAGATTCGAGTCCGCCAACACCGCTGGTGCCGCTCCGCGGTGGACGGTCACATTGCCAGACAGAGCCGCCACATTCTTAGCAATTCGCTCTGCACGAACAGCATCGCGCTCGAAAATTTCCGCACGTCCGCCGTGCCGAGCCCACTCAATGCCAATCGACCCCGTGCCACCGCCGACATCCCACAGCAGCGCTCCCGGCCGCGGATCCAACGCAGCGACCGTCATTTGGCGAATCGGCGCCTTCGTCAGCTGGCCATCTGAATCAAAGTCACCGTCGCGCAGCCAGCCGCGCGCGCTTCCCGACGGCTCCACCGCCAGCACCGTGAGGTTGCCAGCTGGAACTGGTGGGTTCGCCACCGTGCCTGCGGCAACGGACTCCGGCAGCCCTGTAGCTTCCGTGCCGCCGAGATTGGTCAGCGCGGTGAGCTTGGTGTCTGGGCGGTCGGCTAAAACCGTAGCGACCTCTTTCACTGAGTCCGCGTTTCGGCACAGCACCAGGAAGGGCCGTAGTGAATCCGCTACCGGTACGACACGCGCGGCACCAGGTAGCCCCGGCTCGCCTGTCACCAGCGAAATCACCGGAGTGTCATGCAAGGGCCAGCCGAGGTAAGCGCAGGCCAATGAGGCTGACGATGGCGCTGGAATAACCTCCACGGCGCCACGGCCGAGCTCCCGGACCAGGGACACGCCGACACCGTGGAACATGGGATCGCCACTGGCGAGGATGACATCGACTGCGGGGTCAATATCTGCCAGGGTGGCCCGCCAATCCTTCCAGAAGCCACCTGGCCAAGGTGAGAGGTCGGCGTCCAGGTTGACGTCGGCAAGCAAATGGAGCTGACGGGGAGAGCCAATGATGCGGCGAGCCGACGACAACGCCTCGACAGCGCGGGCGGATAGGCCAGGGTACCCGTCGCAGCCGATGCCGACGACGCGAAGCTTTGGGCTCATCGGGGCATCTTCCGCCAAATCCAGCGCGGAGTCAGATGTGTGGCGCGTGCGAGCAATGCCAATTTACGCGGCACCCAGACGTGGGGCTTCCGACCGTCGAAAGCAGTGACGGCGGCCTCCGCGACCTCGGCGGGGCGCGAGGACATCGGCGCTGGCTTCATGCCTTCGGTCATGCGGCCGATGACGAAGCCCGGCCGGACAATCGTCAGCTGAATATGGCTCCCGCGCAGGCGGTCCTGCATGCCCTGGAGGAAACCATCGAGACCGGCCTTCGCCGAACCGTAGACGTAGTTGGCGCGGCGCACGCGGGCACCTGCGATAGAGGAAAAGGCCATGATGCGGCCCGCGACCTTATCGCGCACAGGCAGCGTGCCGGAGGCGATGTCGGACTCCATGCGCGCGACAATCTCAGTGAGAATCGATGCCTGTGCTGTGAAGTCGGTATGAATGACTGCCGCAGCAGCCTCGCCGGACTCCTCACACTTCCGTTGATCACCGAGGATACCGAACGCGACAATCACCGTGTCGATGGGACCGTGCTGCCAGGCGTGCTCGACGAACTGGCGGTGTGCCGCGATGTCATCGGCATCAAAGTGGATGCGGTGCACCGCGACGGCACCGGAGTCGATGAGCCGACCGGCAATGCCGTCGAGCGCCTCAGTGCGGCGCGCAGCGAGCGTGAAGGTGTTGTGGTTGGCCAGTCGCGCGGCAACTTCCCCGCCGATCTCGCTGGTGGCACCAAGAACGAGTACGTGTCCCATGCGCTAGAAAATACCTTTCCTCTAAACCTCGATTAGACGGTAATTAAATCGTGCGGACCATTATTGACCGATTCTCCGCCGTCTTCGGTGACAACGATGATGTCTTCCAGCCGCATACCGAACTCACCCGGCAGGTACACACCCGGCTCCACCGAAAACGCCATGCCAGGCTCGAGCTTGAGCTCATTGCCAGCCATAATGAACGGCTCTTCATGCGTGGACAGGCCAATGCCATGACCAGTGCGGTGAATGAAGTACTCGCCGTAGCCCGCAGCGGTGAGGCTATTACGCGCAATCGCATCGATCTCTGCAGCCGTCACACCGGGGCGCACCGCCGCCACGGCAGCTTCCTGCGCCTTGCGCAGAGCCGCCCACGCTGCAGCTTCCTTCTCCCCCGGCTTGCCGACGACATAGGTGCGCGTGCAATCGGAGTGGTAGCCAAGCGGCAAGGTGCCTCCGATATCGACGACCACCACGTCACCTTCCTCGATGACGCGGTCGGAGAAATCGTGGTGCGGATTCGCGCCATTTTCAGCGGAGCCGACAATGACGAAGTCAATGGCGACGTGCCCCTCCTCCAGGATGGCAGCCGAGATCTCGTCGGCGACCTCGCTCTCAGTGCGACCTGCGCGCAGCATGCCCGGCACTCGAGCGTGAACGCGGTCAATAGCGGCGCCGGCCTCGCGCAACTGATCAATCTCAGCGGCGTCCTTGCGCATGAACAGTTCCTTCAGAAGGTCTCCGGCCAACACAGTCTTGGCTCCGGTGAGATCCTGGATAGGAATCAAGTGGTCAGCGGTCAAAGAGGCTCCCACTGCGAGGGTGCCCACGTGGCCCACCAAGTCGGCGACAATGCGGTGCGGATTCTCTCCGTCTTCCCACAACACCACATCGGCGTTGAGATCACCGATTGCACACAGCGGCAGATCCCCGCGCTCCACGGCGGGCAGTACCAGTGTGGTGGTGCCGGATGCAGTGACCACCAGCGCCGTCAGGCGTTCATGCGAAGTGACCGCAGAACCAATGAGATACTGCAGGTCAGCGCCGGTTCCAAAGACTGCAGCGTCTGCATTGCGGCTGCGGAGAAGCTCCGCAGTGCGATCCAGACGCTGCTGATAGATGTCAAAGCTAAAGATACCGTTGCTCATAGTTGCCAACTGTACCCGTCGGCCTGTGCCCGTCGCCGGTTGAGTGGCCTCGGGGCGGCGAGGCTTCGGCTGACCAACGTAACCGGCAACTAATTGTTCAGCGCCACTACGCCCCTGCGAATCGCCTGAATAGCTTCGGCGGAATTGTCGCGAATCTCCGTGGAGTAGCCGGTCTTCTTAATCTGCTGCAACAGATCAATGACCTGACGGCACCAGCGGACAAAGTCGCCCGGGGTCAGCTCCGCGCCGCTTTCGGCCGCTGCCTGCAGGCAGTACCCCAACGGTGCGCCCGCAGTCCACTGATGAATCGCCGTAGCAAAAGCCATATCCGGCAAGTCCGTCAGCGGCAGCCGGTAGCGGCGCTCATCCTCCGACAGTTCCTCCCAAATGCGATAAGTATTCCCCAGCGCCTTGGCCAGCGGCTCGGTCGGCACCTCGTCACTGCCTTGGCTGGCCTTGCGGTTTTCAAAGACCAAACTCGACACCGCACCGGCCAGTTCCGCGGGGTCCAGATCATCCCAAATACCGCGGCGCAGACACGTGGCCACCAGCAGATCCGAGCCGTTGTGAATCTGCGCCAGCCGCAGGCCTTCCTCGGTAATTGTCGGCTCCGCGCCCTCCGGCCATTCGACGTAGTCCATCTGTGTTAGCAACTGCAGCATGCGGTCGAATGTGCGCGCTAACGTATCCGAGGCGGAATCGACGCGCTTTTGCAGCTTGGCCACATGCGCCTCGGCCTGCCGTAGCGTATCGGCGTGACGAGCCATCGTCTCCACCGCAGGATCGCCATGTAGCGGATGCTCGCGCAGCTCCTGTCGCAGCTTCCTCACCGCCGGCGAGTTGCCACCAGTGCGACGCTTCAGCCGCTTTGGTCCCTTTAGCCCCTTGCGGCCAATCTCTGCGCGCACAATTCCGAGCGCACGTCGCGGATGCCGGTCCGCATCCCGAGGCAGCTTAATCGCGCCGACCGTCTGCGGCGCCGCTGGGAAGATATGCGGCTCTACACGCCCCACGAACCCGCCGACACTGATGACACCGGGACGTGGATTCGACTTCGAATGGTCCTCTCGGTACACGACCGCCAGCTGCACCTTCTTACCCTTCGGCAGAGGAATAACCTCGCCTCGACGGAGTCTGCGCAGCGCGGTCACTGTTTCCGTGTGGCGGTCTTCAATATTGCGGCGCTTGGCGTTCTTCTCCTCCTGGGTCAGCTTCGCGCGCAGATCCAGATATTCAAGCATCTGGGTCAGGCGCTCGTCGTCACGCGAACTGCCTTCCTCGCTTGACGACGACCCCTCAGCCTCCGCCCCTTCAGCGTGCGCGTCGGCTCCCCTGCCGAGCAGTTCCGCACGCAGGGCCGCGGCTTCTTGCTTTGCCTTGGACAGTTCGGCGGCGACTCCGACGATGTCGCCATCCGCCTGGAACTGTGCGAATGAGCGCTCCATGACGCGCTTCGAGCCGTCGTAACCGAGCGTCTGCAGGAGGTTGACGCTCATGTTGTAGCTCGGCGCGAAGGTGGAAATCAGCGGGTATGTGCGCGTAGATGCCAGCCCTGCGACAGCCTTCGGATCCATTGCCGGGGCCCACTGCACCACTGCATTGCCGACAGTGTCAATACCGCGGCGGCCAGCGCGACCGGTCATCTGCGTGTACTGACCCGGCGTGAGATCCACATGTGCTTCGCCGTTGAACTTGACCAGCTTCTCCAGCACGACCGTGCGGGCAGGCATGTTGATGCCCAGCGCAAGCGTCTCGGTGGCGAAGACAACCTTGACCAGGCCTTCGTTAAAGAGCTCTTCCACAATGTGCCGGAACGCAGGCAGCATGCCCGCATGGTGCGCCGCAAAACCACGGATGAGAATGCGGCGCCAGCGCAGGAAACCGAGAACCTGCAGATCTTCCTTCGGAATGTGTGCAACACCGTCATCGATAATCTTGGCGATGCGCTCCTGCTCATCCCGGTCAGTGAGCTCTGCGCGCGTAGCACCGACCTGCGCCAGCGCGCCTTCGCAGCCCGCGCGGGAGAAGATGAAAACGATCGCGGGCAGCATGTTCATGGAGCCGAGCATGCGGATAACATCGCCGCGCTTCGGCGGGCGGAACTTGCGCTGCCCCTTATCGCCCCAGCTATACGAGCGTCCACCGCCCTTGTGCTTTTTGTACTGGTAGCGCTCCCTGGCCCCAGCGTCGCCGTAGCCGAACTCGGCACGACGGCACGCCTCCAACAGGTCCTGATTGACCTTGTCCGACTTCGCCTCGAAAAGCGGATAGAGCCGGTTTCCCACCAGCATGTGCTGATGCAGCGGAACCGGGCGCAGATCCGTGACAATGACGTCCGTGTGCCCGCGCACCGTGGACAGCCAGCGGCCGAACTCCTCGGAGTTGGACACCGTCGCGGACAAACCGATGACGGCCACGGACTGGTCGAGGTTCAAAATAACCTCTTCCCAGACAGCGCCGCGCTCGCGGTCTGCGAGGTAGTGAATCTCGTCCATCACCACATGCGTGAGCCTCTTCAGCGTCGGCGAGTCCGCATAAATCATGTTGCGCAGCACCTCGGTGGTCATCACCACGATGTCCGCGTCGCCATTAATAGAAGTGTCGCCAGTGAGCAGGCCTACGCGGTCCTCGCCGTAGTCCTCGATTAGGTCGTGGTACTTCTGGTTGCTCAACGCCTTGATAGGTGTGGTGTAAAAGCACTTGCCACCGCGCTCAAGAGCTGCATAAATAGCGAATTCGCCAACAATGGTCTTGCCCGCACCGGTGGGTGCACAGACGACAACGCCCCGCCCTGCCTCAATTGATTGGCAGGCGCGGAGCTGAAAGTCGTCAAGATCGAAATCCTGTTGGCTGACGAAATCGCCGAGAAGAGTCATGCCTCTAGAGTGTCATAAACCGCGCTAGAGAACATCATCAAAGTCGCTCGTCGGACGATTTCGCAAGTCCTGCGTCGGCATCGGAGTCTCCGGAATCATGCCCTGTGGCCGTGGTGGACGCGAATTGCGAGTAGGACGCATCTGGGATGCCCGCGTCGGCGTCGGCGCGTTCACTGGCGTGGGGCCAGAGACCGGAGAGGTCGTCGGGGCCGCTGATGCCGTCGGCATGCCGCCCGGCTGAATCGACGTCGGCGCACTTACTGAAGTCGGGGCGTCAATGCCGCCCACATCACCGATACCGCCGGCGGAGCCAATCGGGCCGGACGCTGTAATGGGTCCGGAGCCTTGCTCGTCATCGACGTCCAACCAATCAGGTCGCTCATTTGCTTTACGACGGTCATGGAGACGACAAATCTGGATTGCGATTTCCACCAGCAACGTCAGTGCCGTTGCCATTGCGACCATGGATATTGGTTCCTGCCCCGGAGTCATGAAGGCCGCAAAGATGAACAGCGACATAATGATGATGCTGCGCTTGTCCTTGATGCTCTCGTAGGTAACGACACCGGCCATGTTCAACATGACCAGGAAAAGCGGAACCTCAAAGCTCACGCCAAAGCAGACGATGAGCGCCAAGAGGAAACCGAAGTATTGCGAACCGGTGAGTGCAGAAATTTGCGTCTCTTCACCAATCTGGAGCAAGAACTCCAGACCGATGGCGACAACGTAGTAGGCCAGGACGGAACCCATGACAAACAGCAGCGCGGCGGCAGTCACAACTCTGCGCGTGGTGCGGCGTTCCTTCCGAACCAAGCCGGGAGTGATGTAGGCCCAAATCTGGTAGAGCCACCATGGCGACGACATCACCAGACCGGCCAGCGCACCGACCTTCAGTCGCAGCATGAACATTTCAAACGGACTGGTCGCCAGCAGACGACACTCCGCGCCCTCACCGCCGCCGAGACGCATCTCGGGTGGAAGCTGACAGTACGGATCCTTGAGCAACTCACCCAGGGACTTAAAGTGCACAGGGCCAACATTGACCGAGGTAAACGGTATGCGGAACTGACCAATGGTAAAGGCGGTCTGATACCAGATAAAGCCCACAACAGTGCCGACGGCAATACCAGCGAGGGCGAGAACGAGGCGACGCCGGAGCTCTTGAATGTGCTCGACAATAGTCATCACGCCCTCGGGATTGCGCCTACGCTGGCGCTTCCGAGGACGTGATGTGGATGTAGCTGAAGTCACGCTTCAACCGGCCTTCTACTACTGCTGCGGCTGGCCAGGGTTGTTCTGGCCAGGCTGCGGCTGGTACGGCTGCTGCGGCTGAGCCTGCGGTGCCTGCTGCTGGTACTGCTGCTGCGGCTGGTACGGCTGCTGTGGCTGGGCCTGCGGAGCCTGCTGAATTGCAGCCTGCTCCTGGTGCTCGTCATCGTTGCGCATTTCCTTGACTTCGGACTTGAAGATACGCATGGAGCGGCCGAGCGAACGTGCGGCATCCGGCAACTTCTTTGCACCAAAGAGCAAGACAAGAACGACCAGGATAATGATGATTTCCCAGGGACCTAGGTTCGGCATCCGCTTAGAGACCTTTCAAATGAATACAAATACAAGTGGCAAGTTGCCACATCGTGCGCGATTTAAGCTTTGATTTAAGCCTTGTCGTTTCGACCATACTCTGCCAAAGCTTCGCGGGCTCGCGCAACAACGGCGTTTTTCAATTTTAAGGGCTCAGCGACCGTTACGCTCGGTGAACGGCGGAGCACAAAGGAGACTGTTGCGGCCAAGTCGGACATCGGCACGTCAGCGACAAATTCCGACTGCCCTAAGCCTTGGTCAGAGACCAGTTCGGTATCCTCTTCTTCTCCCTCATCTTCAGTAAAGAAGACCGGTTCATAGTCTGCGATCCAGGTGGCGTCGGCGTCGATAAGCACACTTGCCCATTCGGACGTTCCCGTTTCCGCACCAAAGGCGTGGGGATCACGGATATCGACAGGCTCGGGGCGGTGGAAACCGGAGGGAGTGTCGAGGACCTCGGCGGCCTCCAGGCGGTCGACGCGGAAGCTCTTCTGACGACGGTCTTCCTGCGCACGGTCGACAGCGCGGAGATACGTCGTGGATTCAACTGTATAAACGTTGACACAGTCAAGCTCACGGACTGTAATCTGCCCTGAGGCATTCCGGTAGCGCACCTTCAACACCTTGCGCTGATGCAGCGCGGAATAAATCTGCTCAGAAAAGGAAAAGGCCTTGCCATTTTCCGCAGCGGTCGAGTCAATGATGGGGACGTTTATTCCCAGAGCACTGCGTAGTTTTGTCGCGGCCGTCTGCGCGGCCTCGGAGGAAGTGGTGGCTGCGGAGTCCTCGATGGTTTCCAGGATGAGCAGCAAGGTCGCGGTTTCTTCGGCTGTGAGCGCACGTGGCTGGCTGAGCACCGTTGCCTGAGGGCGAATACGGACATCAAAGCTGTTGCGGTAATCAACTTCAAAAGCCCGCACTCCGAGGAGTCCCGGCTGGTCAATATCTGCAATCTGTTCCACGATTGCCCGAATTCGGGCAAAAGGTATGGCCAGTTCGGTAGCGGCCTCTGTCATTGAACGGTGCTGCGAAAAGTACGGTACGACCGCCAACAACTCGTCGACACTGACACCTGCGTCCAGTTCCCGGGCTGCATGCACTGTCATTAGTTGCCCTCCAAAGCGTTCTTCGCACCATTCGAACCGCCATGGCGAGCGAGTACCTGCTCCAACCGAGCAATAATCTCCGACCGTGCCTCTTCAGGTGATTCCACAATCAAATCCGGTGCGTAACTCAAACCTGTGGACACAATCTCACTCACAGGTGCCGCTGGCAGCTCGTAGCGCCCATCCCCCAACGCGGTCGCTTTCATCACCACATCAGCGCAGGTATTCGGAGCGATACGAACAACCGCCTGATAGGTCTTGCCACCGCGGTGCAACATGTTTTCCGCAATCTGTTGCAAGTCACCATCGGGCATTGGCTGGGTCGCCGACGTCCCTGTATCCGACACATCGCGGATACGGCTGAGCCGGAACATACGCGCGGCCTCACGCTGCGGATCAAAGCCCAACACATAAAAGCGCCCGCGCAGGTTAATCAGACCCCACGGCTCCAGCATGCGCAGTTCATCATCCACGCCGTACTGGCGGGAGTACCACATCTCCACTGTCCGGCGCGGCGAGGTCATCGCGGTCAGCAGTGTGCTGAAATCCACTCGACTCATATCCACCGCATCGGCCACCACCACCGACTCATCCGGCTTCGCAATGGCGCTGCGCTGCGCAAACGATGCGAGCTTCCGCCACGCCGCCACAGCCGTCGAGCTCAGCTCCTCCGAACCAAACGCCGCATTCGCCGCCTGGAAAACCACCGAAGCCTCCGCTTCAGTGAACTCGGGGTCGTGCTGGGGCCACCGTAGTCTGTTCAGGCGCAGACGTTTGACCTTATCGCCCGCGCTTGACGACGAAACCTCCACCGGGACCCCGGCTGCCAGGAGTGCCGCGGTGTCCGCACGTAAATAACGAGCCCGGGAATCCTCGGAAACACGGGAGTAACCCTCGACATGTTTGGAGATCCACGACTCGCTGACCCACCCGGTGTCGTCGGCAAGCGCCAACAGCAGCTGAACCTGACGTTGGTTCTCACTGATCGCAGCGGATCCGGGGTTTTCCGATACCGGTGAGACAGACACGACTGTGGGGCTCCTTTTCCTGGGGCAGTTTCCGGGGACGGAACTAGTTATTCGAATCCGTATCCGAGGTCTTCTTCGCGGCCGTCAGAATCTCGATCATCTCATTGACCTCATCGTTTTCCGTGGCAAAGGGGTCGCCGAGCATAGTGGAGATGGGATCGTCGCCGGAGATTTTCAGGTGTGTCCAGTCCACTACGGTCTTCAAACTGGAGTCTTCGGCTGCAACGAGGAAATCACCGCGCAGCTTCGCACGAGTAGTTGGCGGTGCGATGCGGACCGCCTCAGCGACCTGCTCATCGGTAATCCACCGCGAGGCAATACCACGGGCTTCCAGCGCACGGAAGATGCCTCGGCCGGGACGGATGTCGTGGTAGGCCAAGTCGATTTGATGAAGCTTGGGGTCCTCCAGCGTTAGACCGCGATCCAGGTAGCGTTTCATGAGCGAGTACTTAATGGCCCAGTCAATGTCGTGCTCAATGAGAGACCAGTCACCGGTTTCCACGGCATCCAGCGCGCGACCCCACAGCTCGACGATGCGGCCCATTTCCTCGTTGGACGTGCCGGCCCCGGCAATGCCCTTGTCTTCATTGACCATGTTTTCTTCGCGGACCTTCAGCCACTCCGTCGCAGCGTCCAGGAACTCGCGTTGAATCTGCAGTGCGGTGGCAGTTTCGCCACTGCGCAGTGGAATCTCGGCCTTGCCGGTCATATCGCGGCTCACCGCACGGATGGACTTGATTTCGTTGGCGACTTCGAAGTCCGGCAACTTCACGCCGGCTTCAATCATCTCCAGTACCAGCTGAGTGGAGCCAATTTTGAGCGCAGTCGTCGTCTCACTCATGTTGGAGTCGCCCACGATGACGTGCAAGCGGCGGAATCGGTTGGAGTCCGCGTGTGGCTCATCGCGAGTGTTAATAATCGGCCGGGAGCGCGTCGTTGCACTGGAGACGCCCTCCCACACATGATCCGCGCGCTGCGAGAAGCAGTACTGAATCGGATCGTTGTGATACGGCGAGGTTGGGTACGGCAGGAAAATCTTCCCCGCGCCACAGATGAGCTGTCGCGTAACCAAGAAAGGTAGCAGCAGCTTGGACAGGGACTTCAGTCCCAGTTCACGTCCAACCAGGTAGTTTTCGTGACAACCGTAGGAGTTACCGACGGTATCAACGTTGTTCTTCAGCAGGTAGACCTTGCCACCGATGCCCTCGTCGGCAAGCTCTGCTTCAGCCTTTTCAGCGAGTTCATTCAAGATGACCTCGCCCGAGCGGTCGTACGCTACCAGCTGCGAGACCGAATCGCACTCAGCGGTAGCGTACTCCGGGTGGCTTCCGACATCGAGGTACATACGACCAGCATTGGGGGTGAAAATGTTGGTTGCCCCGTACTTAGCGATCACCGGGCGGAACATGTAGCGGGCAATCTCATCCGGTCCCAGACGGCGCGAGCCATCCAGCGTCAGAGTGATGCCGAACTCGGTCTCAATACCGGTGATGCGTCGGGTCAACGCCTGTGCCGGTACCGGTGTCGGCGTTGCTTCCGGCTCCTGCTGCCCTACCTGCTGGTCAGTCACTTTTTACTGGCCACCCTTCTGGACATACGAACGCACGAACTCCTCGGCGTTGTTCTCCAGCAGACCATCAATTTCATCCAGCAGGTCGTCAGCAGCTGCAACGTGCTCCTGAGCCTGACCGCCGCCAGCGACCTCGCCGAACTCTTCCTCGTCGCCTCCGCCGGAACCGCCGCCGAAAACCTGAGTGTTACCAGCCATGATATTGCTCCTTAAAAATGAACTTTTGAGTATTACTGCTCTATTACTGCACTATGTGTGCCTATTGTTCGCGGATAGCCCCGAGAGTACGCAGATGCTCAACCACCTTGGCCACTGTCTCCGCAGACTCCAACACGTCACCGCATTCTGCGGCAGTGAAACGGTCAACTTCATCCAGCGTAATGTAGGCCAGCGTAATTCCAGGCGACTCCACGTCACGAGTGCTCCGATACACCCCCGCGGTGTCCACCACCAAGCTGGTCCAACTGCCCGCGACGACATCCTTGCCAAAGCGGCGCAGAATGCCACCGCGTACATACGCACGCGTAGACTCCGGTGCGTATTCAACCGCTCGGTCGACTTCTTCCTCGGTCACGAGCGTGCGCATCGAACCACGGCGCACCAGCGCATGGTACAGCCCACGAGCCGGATCAATATCCGAGTACTGAATATCAATCAACGCCAACTTCGGGTGGTCCCAGCCCGCGCCCAGGCGGGTACGCAGGCCCTCCATGAGGTTGTATTTCGCCACCCAATCCAGCAGGTGGGCTGCCTTGCGGGGGTCGTCGGAAAGCACGTCGAGCACTTCACGCCAGAGCTTGACGACGTCGCCCTGCTGGTCGTAGCTCTCCACGCGACGCAGGTACTCGTACTGCATCTCCACTGCGGACATCCACGTGACATGGTCTGCCAGCTGCAGCTTCTCGGTGCAAGTCAGGTCTCGGGAAACCTTATGGACGGCCTCGACGGGGTTGCGGAGCTGCAGGTCGTCGAAACGCACGCCGTCCTCGATGGCGTCGATGACCAAACCTGTGGTGCCCAGCTTGAGGAAGGTGGCGACCTCGCTCATGTTGGCATCCCCGATGATGACGTGCAGGCGTCGGAAGCGATCGGAGTCGGCGTGTGGTTCATCGCGGGTGTTGATGATGCCGCGGTTCAAAGTGGTCTCCAGCGAGACCTCAGATTCGATGTAGTCCGCGCGCTGCGAAATCTGGAAACCCGACTCCTGCCCCGTCTGCCCCAGACCTACGCGACCAGCGCCCGTGAATACCTGGCGGGTGACGAAAAATGGCGTCAGACCGGCGACAATGTCATCGAACTCGGTTTCCCGGGAGAAGAGGTAGTTCTCGTGGGCGCCATACGAGGCGCCCTTGCCATCGACATTGTTGCGGTAGAGCTTCAGCGTCGGACCTAGATTGCCCTCGGCATCGGTGGCTTCGGCGGCAAGCTGAGCTGCGCGCAGCATAATCTTGTCACCTGCGCGGTCAGCGATAACCGCCTCGCGGGCAGCTGCCGTCTCTGGCGAGGAGTACTCCGGGTGCGCGTGATCGACGTAGAAGCGAGCACCATTTTGCACCAGCAGGTTTGCAGCGCCGACGGCGTTCGGGTCCACAATCGGTGGCTGGTGGTAACGGCGCAGGTCGAAACCACGGCTGTCGCGCAGTGGCGACTCTGGTGCGTAATCCCAGCGGATGCGCCCCGACAGGCCCTCCTCCTGCTCATGCGCGAAAGCGAGCACGGCCTGCGTGGAGGTGAGAATTGGGCTGACATCCGGGTTGTCCGGGCTGGAAATGCCGTACTCAATCTCCGTGCCGAAGAAGCGGTTCGGCTGTGCAGAACTGGCGGCGGATTTAGCCAT
Organism: Corynebacterium sp. HMSC063G05; assembly: GCF_001810555.1. Classification (NCBI taxonomy): domain Bacteria; kingdom Bacillati; phylum Actinomycetota; class Actinomycetes; order Mycobacteriales; family Corynebacteriaceae; genus Corynebacterium; species Corynebacterium sp. HMSC063G05. Next base: position 55,012 of record NZ_KV801839.1, read on the forward strand.
GGCGAATCACCTCGACCGAGGCAACGCGCGCCGCTGGACGACCGGAGATGCGAGCCCACTCATCCGGGTTCGAGGTGTTTGGCAGGTCCTCGTTCTGCGCGAACTCCTCCGCCACTGCGGATAGAAGGTGATCCAAGCTAATACCAGCCTCGCCGCCAGCGATAACCGACTTGATGGCGGACTTCTTCGCACGGTCGACGATGTTGGAAATCATCGCGCCGGAGTTGAAATCGCGGTAGTACATAACCTCGCTGGTGCCATCTGCATAGCGAATTCGCACGTACTCGTTTTCTACTGTCTTGGCGTACATCCGCTCAACAACCTGGTCAATGAGGTGTGCGACATTCTGTTCCACCCCACCGTGTGCCTCCACCTCGGCTGCGTTATACGGCAGCTCTGGAGTCAAGTACTTGCGGAAGATATCCTTCGCCGCAGCCTCATTCGGGCGCTCAATGCGGATTTTCACATCCAAGCGTCCTGGGCGCAGAATTGCCGGGTCAATCATCTCCTCGCGGTTGGTGGCACCAATCACGATGACGTTTTCCAGCCCCTCCACACCGTCAAGTTCACTGAGCAGCTGCGGGACCACTGTGTTTTCCATATCCGAGGAGATACCCGAACCACGAGTGCGGAAAATCGAGTCCATCTCATCGAAGAAGACAATAACCGGCTTGCCATCCTCGGCAATGTCGCGAGCGCGGTCAAAAATCAGGCGAATCTGACGCTCGGTCTCACCCACGAACTTGTTCAGCAGCTCCGGGCCCTTGACATTCAAGAAGTACGATTGCGCCCGCTGCGCCTCCGACTCGGTTTTACCTCGGGATAGCGCAATCTTGCGAGCCAACGAATTAGCCACAGCCTTGGCAATCAGCGTCTTACCATTGCCGGGAGGGCCGTAGAGCAGCACACCCTTCGGAGGACGCAGGTTGTATTGCTCAAACAGTTCTGGCTGCAGGAACGGCATCTCCACGGCGTCGTGAATCTGCTCAATCTGACTGTCCAAACCACCGATATCCGTGTAGGTGACATCCGGTACCTCTTCCAGCACCAGGTTTTCCACCTCGGACTTCGGAATGACCTCAAACGCATAGCCCGACTTGCGGTCAATCATCACCGAGTCCCCCGGCTTCGGCGACAAGTCCCCAGCCAGAGACACCACGAATTCCTCACCGTGAGTATCCGAGGCCAGAATGCGCTCCCGATCCGGCAGCACCTCACGAACATTGGCGATGTCGCCGCTTTCCGGATAACCGCAGTCCTCCACGATTATCGAGCCCTCATTCAGACGCACCTGCGCACCCGGCCGAAGCGCCCGCTCATTAATCTCCGGCTGCACCCGCAGGCGCATCCGTCGATTTCCGGTAAAAACCTCTGCGGTGCCTTTCTCCGGCCCCGGCTTAAGGAAAATACCGTACGTGCTAGGCGGCTCCAGCATGTCCTCCATGTCTTGGCGCAGTAGCTCTAGCTTGTTACGGGAGTCCCGCAACAGCTCAACCAGGCGATTATTACGAATGCCGAGGTTGTAGTTCTTCTGCTCAAGATCACGGATTTTGTCAGACGGCGTTGTCATGTATCCCAGATTACCCATAGGGCCAGATGCCGTTGTTGCTTGGTCGATTTAGACCGTGTGTCGCATCACGCTTTACGACGGCTACACCTCCCAGCGCGAAGCGGCGGGTCTAGAGCTTCTTTTGATTTCGTCGCTGTGGGCGCGGAGGCACCGTGCCGTCGGCAAGCCTGCGTGCCCACACCAGGAATGCGGTATGCGCCTGCATACGGTGCGCCGGGCGGACGGAGAGATCCTGAACATTCCAGTCGCGGACCAGGGATTCCCAGGCGCGTGGTTCGGTGAAGCACTTCTGCGCGCGGATGCCCTCCATGACTTTCATTAGCTGCGGAACAGTGGCGACATAGACCATGAGCACGCCGCCAGGCTGAAGCACCTTCGAAACGGTGTCCAGGCATTCCCATGGAGCGAGCATGTCCAGAATGACTCGGTCGACCGGGCCGCCGAGCGACTCGACGGAGGCCTCGTTGAGATCGCCCAGGCGCAAGTCCCAGTTGTCGGGCTTGTGACCCATGAAGTCGACAACGTTGCGTTCCGCGTGCTCGATGTGGTCCTCGCGGACCTCGTAGGAAATAAGCTGCCCGTCAGCGCCGATGGCGCGGAGCAGGTTGAGGCTGAGCGCGCCGGAGCCAGCGCCGGCCTCCAACACGCGCGCACCTGGGAAGATGTCGCCCTCGACGATGATCTGTGCAGCATCCTTCGGGTAAATCACCGCAGCACCGCGCGGCATGGACAGGACGTAATCGACCAGCAAGTGACGCATGGCCAGGTAGACGGTGCCTTCGCTGGAGGTGACGGTGGTGCCTTCCTTGGCGCCGATGAGGTCGTCGTGGAGGATGGTGCCGCGGTGAGTGAAGAACTTGCCACCCTCCTCGAGGATGACGGTGAAGTGGCGATTCTTCGAGTCAGTCAGCTGGACTCGGTCGCCGACTTGGAATGGTCCGCTCAATGCCATAGGTGTGTGGGCTCCTTTTGGGGTTTGGTTGGGTCGGGTCATGTCGGGTGCAGCCAAATCCGGGCGGTACTCTAACCTGGCTAGTATGCCCGACAATGCCCAAAGTTCTAAGTCAGCAGTTCAACCTTCCCGCCGCTCTAAGTTGGCGCTGTCGCCGTCGAGAGCTAATGACTACCGCCAGTGCCCGCTGAAGTACCGGTTCCGTGCGATTGACAAGATTCCGGAGCCGTCGACTGTCGCGCAGGTCAAGGGCACGTTGGTGCATGCTGTGCTCGAACAGATGCATGCCTGGCCCCGTGAAGAACGCACTTACCCCGCAGCGGTGAAACGGCTGAAGCCGACCTGGGAGGACATGCGTGCAAAGGACGAGGAACTGATTGAGCTAGTTCCGGAGGATGATTACTACGACTTCCTGGTCGAATGCCGCGGCCTGCTCAAGGGGTATTTCATGATGGAAAACCCCATGGGCTTCGATGCGGCCGAGATGGAAAAGTTCGTTCAGCTGGTTATCGATCCGGATGCGGATCAGACTGTGCCATTGTCAGTGCCACTTCGTGGTTTTATCGACCGCGTCGATATTGCCCCGACCGGTGAGGTCCGGATTGTCGACTACAAGACGGGCAAGAAGCCCTCTCCTCGCTTCCAGGATGAGGCGCTCTTCCAGATGCGGTTTTACGCGCTGGTGTGGTGGCGGCTCACCGGTCGTATCCCGGAACAGCTGCGGTTGATGTACCTGAAGGTTGCCGATGACCTGGTGCTGAGTCCCAACGCGACAGAATTAGAGGCCTTCCAAGCGGAGATTGCCGACTTGTGGTCGGCGATCGTGCGCGACGGTGAAAACGGTGACTTTGTACCGAAGAAGTCCAAGCTCTGCGGGTGGTGTTCTTTCCAGGAGATGTGCCCTGCCTATGGCGGGGTCACACCGGAGTACCCCGGTTGGCCGGGTGCTGTCGGCGATGGCGGCACTGAGTAAAAGCTGCGGATGGGGTGGCTCTCGCGGCGAACTTAGCTTTCGCGGGGTGCCACCGTCGGCGGTAACGGTGTCAGTACAAGTTACTGACTAGGTTTATGACAGGTGAATGGACTTAACCGCTTCGATTTTGTCATAAACCTAGTCAGTTTCTCTATGCGGTGTTCTAGGTAGCCCCCCACTACAGCAGTGCGCTGCCGAAGGCGAAACCGAACGCGACGGACAGGGCAATACATAAGGTGCCTGGGATGATGAACGAGTGGTTAAACACGTATTTGCCAATTCGGGTTGTGCCAGTGTCGTCCATCTCCACCGCGGCAAGGAGCGTCGGGTAAGTAGGCAGTACGAATAGCGCGGAAGTCGCTGCGAAGGAAGCAATCGCAGTGATGGGAGAAACTCCCACCGCGAGTGCAGCGGGCATGATGGCCTTTGCCGTGGCCGCCTGCGAGTACAGCAATGCGGCCGCGAAGAAGAGCACGATTGCCAGCATCCACGGCATTGTGGTCAGTAGGCTGCCGGACGCGGCCTTAATGTCGTCGATGTAGTGGTTGATAATTGTGGTTCCCAGCCACGCCACACCGAGAACGCAGACGCTGGCGGACATGCCCGATTTGAACACCGGTGTGTTCAAAATGGTTGCCGCGTCCAACTTGCAGGCCAGCACGATAACGGTGGCGGCGGTCAACATGATTGACATGATTGCCTCGTTTCGTGGGAGCGTGGGATCAGCGATGAGGCCGACCTGTTCAGTGCTGATGGTCGCATAGACCATCACCGCGAGAATCGAGAGTAGGAAAACCGCCACGGACCACTTGGCCGACTTGGTTGGCACGTATTCGCTCATCTGGCCACGTGGCTTGGAGACTAACCCCTTTTCCAAGCGGCTTTGATACTCCGGATCGTCGTCAAGCTCTTTGCCTAGGTGATTCGTGACAAAGGCGGTCGGAAGGATGGCGAGGAACGTCGAAGGAATGACAATCGCCAGGAGTGTGAGATAACCAACGCCGCGGGGTTCCATGAGCGAAGCCATCAGCACCACAGCCGCTGAAATGGGTGATGCCGTAATCGCCAACTGAGATGCGATGACCGCCACGGACAGCGGGCGGGACGGGCGAACGCCTCCCTCCTTGGATACTTCGGCGATAACTGGGAGGGTGGAAAATGCGGTGTGGCCGGTGCCGGCGAGCAGTGTCATCAGGTAGGTGACAACCGGGGCCCAGTAGGTGATGTGTCGCGGATTCTTGCGCAGCAACCGTTCGGCAATGTGGACGAGATAGTCCATGCCTCCGGCCTTCTGCATAGCGGCAATTGCCGCGATTACCGACATAATGATGCCGATGACATCGAACGGAATGTCGTCTTTGGTGACCGGAACCCCGGTGATGCCCAGCGCCAAAACGCCCAGCCCACCGGCGAACCCGATAGCAATTGAACCAAGACGCGCGCCAAGGAGGATCGCTGCTAGAACGATAGAGATTTGGACGGCAACTAACATGTGTATCTCCGAAAAGTCACTCGTTAGACTTGTTGCCGCTTAGGACAAATCGTCGAGGCGAGACTCCCCTGCCACGTAGCGCTTCCCCCGGTATTCCGGGTGCATGAGGTTCTCGGTGCTCAGGACCTGGTTGAGCTCCTTCTCGTCCATCAGCCCGCGTTCGAGGACAATGTCCCGGACGGAGCGGCCAGTGCGAGCGGCTTCCTTGCCAATCATATCGCCCTCGTGGTGGCCAATGACCGGATTCAGGTAGGTCACGATACCGATGGAGTTTTCCACATAGCCGCGGCAAACTTCCGGGTTAGCGGTGATGCCGGTAATGCACTTGTCGCGCAGAGTGTCGGTAGCACTGCGCAGCAGTTCAATCGACTCGAAGAGGCATGCGCCGATGACAGGCTCCATCACGTTTAGCTGCAACTGGCCAGCCTCGGCTGCCCAGGTCAGGGTCACGTCGTTGCCGAAGACCTTGAAGCAGGCCTGGTTCGCGACCTCTGGGATTACCGGGTTAACCTTTGCCGGCATAATCGAAGACCCAGCGGCGCGCTCCGGAAGGTTGATTTCATTCAGTCCGGCTCGTGGACCCGATGCCAGCAGGCGCAGGTCGTTGCACATCTTGGAAATCTTCATGGCCGCGCGCTTCAGGGATGCATGCACGCTGACGTAGGCGCCGGTATCGCTGGTGGCTTCGATTAGGTCCTTCGCAGAGGTCACCTTAAAGCCACTGACCTCACGTAGTGCCTGGGTCACGGCCTCGCGGTAGCCTGCCGGCGCATTCACGCCGGTACCGATAGCGGTTGCTCCCAGGTTGATTTGCAGCAGGCGTGCCGACGCAGTTGCGATGGACTCCTGCTCTTCCTCAAGGTTGTGGGCAAATGCGTGGAAAGCCTGTCCCAGGGTCATTGGAACGGCATCCTGCAGCTGCGTGCGGCCCATTGTGATGATGTCGTTGAATTCATCACCCTTGGCGTGTAGGGCCTCAACCAGGGAGTCGAAGTGCTTCTGCAAGCTCAGTAGCGACATGTGGATAGCAAGACGGAAACCTGTTGGGTAGGCGTCGTTGGTTGACTGGCACTGGTTGACATCATCGTTGGGGTGAATGACGTCGTATCGGCCCTTTTCCAGACCGAGCAGTTCCAGAGCGAGGTTAGCGATGACCTCGTTGGTGTTCATGTTGAGACTGGTGCCAGCGCCACCCTGGAAGACATCGATTGGAAACTGATCCATGCAGCGTCCCTTTTCCAGGATTTCATCACATGCGGCGACAATGATGTCTGCAACATCGCTGGGCAGCGTGTGGACGCGCTGGTTGGCAATGGCCGTGGCCTTCTTAACCATCACCATGCCACGAATGAATTCGGGCACGTCGTTGATGGTCTTGGCTGAGATTTGGTAGTTGTCGATTGCGCGCAGGGTGTGGATGCCGTAGTAAGCCTCTGCCGGAACCTCCATAGAGCCAAGCAGGTCGACCTCGGTACGTGTTGCGGACATGTGGAAGCAATCCCTTCTAGCCTTTTAGCAGGCCTAGTAGACGCAGCCTTGTGGGCCACATTTAGTGGCGATGATTGGTTACACCGCCAAAACTACAGTGCTGGCGTATGTGCCGCATGTACAGGCATAAAGTTACTGCTTCGGTCCGGCTAACGCCGTGCGCACTCTTAGTGTCAATATTACTACCTACGCTAGCGTAGGTAAAGGGTGGATTCAGCTAGGAAGCTCCCACTGGATAGCGTGTAAGGTTCGCGTGACTTAAATACGCGCGATACGGATATTCGAAGCCAAGATCGCCTCGGCACCAATCTTCGCCAGGGCATCCATGAGCGGGTTGGCCTCTGCCTTCGGAACTAGCGCGCGAACTGCTACCCAATCCTCGTTAGCCAGCGGCGACACGGTCGGACCAGACAGGCCCGGGGTGAGCTTGGATGCCTCTTCCAGCGCGGACGCACGGATGTTGTAGTCAATCATCAAGTACGTCTTGGCATGCAGAATGCCGGTCATGCGACGTAGGAACACCTGCTGCTCCTCGGTGACCTCTACGCCCTTGCGTCCGACAACAACTGCCTCAGAGCTGACCAAAACATCGCCGAATGGCTTCAATCCCTGCTTGCGCAGGGTACGACCGGTGGAGACAACATCGGCGATTACGTCGGCAACTCCCAAGCGGATGGAAATCTCCACTGCACCATCAAGGCGAATGACGGTGGCGTTAATGCCACGAGCCTTCAGATCCTCGCGCACCAGGTTCGGGTACGAGGTGGCAATGCGCTTGCCCTCCAGAGCTTCTACGGTCCACTCCTCATCGGCCGGAGCGGCGTAGCGGAAGGTTGAGGCGCCGAAGCCCAGATTCAGAACCTCATCGACCGGAGCCAGCGAGTCAGCGGCCAGGTCGCGGCCGGTGATGCCCAAATCCAGATGGCCGTTGCCAACGTAGATGGGAATATCCTTCGGGCGGAGGAAGAAAAACTCAATGTCGTTGGCTTCGTCGTGGATGGTCAGGCTCTTGGAGTCGCCTCGACCCGGGTAGCCAGCTTCCTTCAGGATTTCGACTGCCGCCTCGGACAGCGATCCCTTGTTGGGCACGGCAATACGCAGCATGGTGTTGATTTCTCCTACAGGTACTTGTAAACATCCTCGGGGCTCAGCCCGCGACCGACCATGACCACCTGCAGCCAGTACAACAGCTGCGAAATCTCCTCTGCGAGGGCTTCGTCAGATTCGTGCTCAGCTGCAAGCCAGACCTCACCGGCCTCTTCGACAATTTTCTTGCCCTGGAAATGCACACCAGCGTCCAGCGCCTTGACTGTGCCCGATCCCTCGGGGCGCGACTGTGCTTTTTCCTTCAGCTCTGCAAACAGGTCATCAAAGTTCTTCACCCGGTCTATTGTTCCATGTCGTCTACTCGCCCGCGAAAGCAGCCCGCAAAAAGCCCAAATTCGAGGTATCCAAATTGCCCGAAATGAAGCGCGCCGGGGGTACTAACGTCCCCACATCAGCCTGCGAAACGCTCACATCCGGCATTGGATTCCACACCACCGTGCATCCCGCAGCGAGTGCAGAGCGCACCCCCGTTGAGGAATCTTCGATAGCCAGGCAGTCCTCTGGCGCAAATCCGGCTAGCTCTGCGCCACGCAAGTACGGATCCGGTGCCGGTTTGCCGTTGGCCACCTCATCGCTACACACTGTTGCGGCGAAGTGCTGCTCCCCCATGACATCAATGCAGGGTTGCGCCACGTGCCGACGGGTATTGGTCACCAACACCACCGGAATGTCACCAGCTCGGGCCTGGTCCAAAATCTCCGGCACACCCGGGCGCCACTCCACCCCATGTTCTAGAACCAATTCTGTGAAGCGACCTTCGACGAATTGGGAGCCCGAGGCAAACAGCTCGTCGTCAAGCGTGCGTCCCGCATGATCAGCACAAATCGACAGCGTGTCCCAGAGCGTGTTGCCGACGCACTGCATGCGCAACTCCGGAGTCAGGCGACGGCCTACGAATTCCGAGAGGTCGTACGTGGCAATCTCCCACAGAGGTTCCGTGTTGATGAGGCTGCCGTCCATGTCCCACAAAATTGCTTTCACACCATGCGACTATGCCAGGCAATCAAGCATTTAGCGATTATGTCAGCAAAACCGTCGGATGAAGGTTTAGAGTTTCAGGAAGGAAAGTATGTTGCGGTGCTGCATGAAACCACCGCATGAACGTGTTCCGCGTGAATGAAAGGCATCGACTCGCTATGACAACCACTGAAGATTCGCTCGCCCAGGCTATCGACCAACCCGAGGCATACTTCATTCCGCTAGGGACGGTCACCGAAGGCGAGCTCAGCTACGAGCGCTTCATGCCCACTAGCTTCACTTATGGGGCGTGGGGGCCGTTTCAGCACGGTGCGCCGCCGTCGGCGCTGCTGACGCGCATGTTGGAGCGCCGCCGTCTGGAAAGCGAGGGGATGCGTATTACTCGCATCGCCGTGGATCTGTTGTCGGCTGTACCGTACACGGAGCTCCGCGCGCGCTCATGGGTCTCGCGCCCGGGGCGGCAAATCGCCAAGGTCGAAGCCGAATTGCTTGCCGACGTCAAGGGTGCCTGGCGGCCAGTTGCCACGGCGTCCGCATGGATGATGGCCACTGCGGATACGCGGGATATTGAGCGTGCATTCGACAAGCAGGTGCCCGGGCCCGAGGAATGCAGCGCCGAGTACATTCCGCTTACCGACGATTGGAGTGGCGGCTACATCGAATCAATTGAAGCCCGCGCCGGCGCGACGGAAGAGCTGGCCGAGACGCAAATTCACTGGGTTCGCGCGCAGTACCCAATCGTGCTCGGGGAGGAGCCGACTGCGGTGGAGCGAGTCATGCAGGTAGCTGATACCGCCAACGGTATCGGGGCCACGCTGAGCCCGCACCAGTGGGCGTTTATGAATACCGACTTAGTGGTTCACCTGCACCGACTCCCCCAGCTCGGCGCCTCGGAGAAGTCGGCGGAATCGGAGTTGCAGTCGGAAGACGGCGGCTGGGTGGGCATCGCCGCCCGCGGTTCCATTGGGCCGGACGGAATCGGCATGACCGCGGGCGAGCTCTACGATGTGCACGGCCCCATCGGCCGCAGCATGCAGACCTTGCTGGTGCGACCGCAGGGATAGCGCGAAGCTACACGTTAAAGTACTTCGCTTCCGGGTGGTAGAGCACGAACGCATCGGTGGACTGCTCTGGGTGCAGCTGGAGCTCCTCAGAGAGCTCCACGCCGATGCGCTCCGGCTGCAGCAGGTCAATCATGCCCTGACGGAAGGTCAGATCCGGGCAGGAACCATAGCCGAAGGAGTAACGAGCGCCACGGTACTTCAGGTCAAAGAAGTCCTGGGTATCGTCGGAGTCTTCCGCGCCAACACTTGTGCCGTCGGAGAACGCGAGCTCGGAGCGAATGCGCTGGTGCCAGTACTCGGCCAGCGCCTCGGTGAGCTGCACGCCGATACCGTGAACCTCCAGGTAGTCGCGGTATTCGTTCTTGGCGTAAATATCGTTGGCGAAGTCAGCGATGGGCTGTCCCATGGTCACCAGCTGGAACGGCATGACGTCGGTCTGTCCTGCGGCGATGGCATCTTCGCGCGAGCGAATGAAGTCAGCAATGCATAGGAAGCGACCACGCTGCTGGCGCGGGAAGGTCCAGGACACCACTGGCTCTGCCGCGGGGTCGGGCTGCTCCCCTTCCGCAGGTAGCGGCAGTACGTGTACGGTATCGCCCTCAGAAACTGCTGGGAAGTAGCCATAGACGACAGCCACATGCTGGAGGATGTTCTCGGCGCGCAGGCGCTGCAGCCATGCGCGCAGGCGTGGACGACCATCGGATTCGACCAGTTCCTCGTAACTCGGCCCCTCGTCGCCGCGGGTGCCGCGCAGTCCCCACTGCCCCATGAACAGAGCGCGTTCGTCGAGGGTGGTCAGGTAGTCGTCGAGGGGCAGGCCCTTGACAATGCGGGTTCCCCAGAACGGCGGTGTCGCAACGGGGACATCAGCGGCGACATCGGAACGCTCCGGCACCTCGGGGGCTTCAGCAGCAGCCTTGGCGGCGCGCTGCGCGGCGATGCGCTTGGAGCGCTCACGGCGGGCGCGGCGAGCTTCCTTCTTCTCGCGGGCAGCAATGGCCTCTGGCGAATTCTCGTCTGGGCCGAGGCCCTTCTTAGCTGCCATCAGCTCGTCCATGATGCGCAGTCCTTCGAAGGCATCCCTGCCGTAGTAGACATCGCCGTGGTAGAGCTCGGACAGGTCGTCTTCCACGTAGCTACGCGTCAGCGCGGCGCCGCCGAGCAGTACTGGGAAGCGGGTGGCATCGCCGGCGGAGTTGATCTCCAGCAGGTTGTCCTTCATCACCACAGTGGACTTCACCAGCAGGCCGGACATGCCGATGGCGTCGACATCCAGTTCCTTGGCGGCGGACAGAATCGTAGCGATTGGCTGCTTAATGCCCAGGTTATGCACGGTGTAGCCGTTGTTGGAGAGAATAATCTCCACCAGGTTCTTGCCGATGTCGTGGACATCGCCCTTCACCGTGGCCAGCACAATCGAGCCCTTGGAGCCCGTGGCATCCTCGGCATCCATAAAGCCCTCGAGGTAGCCCACCGCGGCCTTCATCGTCTCGGCCGACTGCAGCACGAATGGCAGCTGCATCTGGCCAGAACCGAACAGGTCACCAACGGTCTGCATGCCACGCAGCAGGTCCTCGTTGACAATCGCCAGCGGTTCCTTTTCCTTCATGCCCTCATCGAGGTCAGCCTCGATACCCGTGCGCTCACCGTCGATGATGCGCTGCGCCAGGCGGTCGAACAGCGGCATGGCGGCGAGCTTTTCGGCCCGGGCGTCCTTCGCGTCAGCGGCGGAGACTCCTTCGAAGAGCTCCATGAATACCTGCAGTGGGTCGTACTCCCCGTCGGGGTGCCCCGCTTCACGACGGCGGTCGTACACCATATCGAGAGCGACTTCGCGCTGCTTGTCGTCGATCTTGTTCATCGGCAAGATCTTGGAGCTGTGGGCAATGGCGGAGTCCAGACCGGCCTCGATGCACTCGTTGAGGAACACCGAGTTGAGTACCTGGCGAGCCGCCGGGTTCAGACCGAAGGAAATGTTGGACAGACCGAGCGTGGTGTGCACGTTCGGGTGGCGACGCTTAAGTTCGCGGATGGCTTCGATGGTTTCGATGCCGTCGCGGCGAGTTTCCTCCTGGCCAGTGGAAATCGGGAAAGTCAGACAGTCGACAATAATGTCCTGCTCGCGCAGTCCCCACGTGCCGGTGATGTCGGCGATGAGACGCTCGGCGATCTCAATCTTCTTGTCCTTTGTACGCGCCTGACCTTCTTCGTCGATAGTCAAAGCGACCACGGCAGCACCGTGCTCAACAACCTGGCGCATAATGCGCTGGTAGCGCGAGTCCGGGCCATCGCCGTCTTCAAAGTTCACAGAGTTGACCGCGCAGCGACCACCGAGGTGCTCCAGGCCAGTCTTCAAAACTTCCGGTTCCGTGGAGTCCAGCATGACCGGCAACGTCACCGAGGTGGCGATCTGCGATGCCAGGGTTGCCATGTCATCGCGACCGTCGCGCCCCACGTAGTCCACACACAGGTCGATCATGTGTGCGCCATCGGTGACCTGACCGCGGGCGGTGTTTAGGCACTTCTCCCAGTCGCCGGCCAGCATGGCCTCGCGGAAAGCCTTGGAACCGTTGGCGTTGGTGCGCTCACCAATCATGGTGATGCCGGTTGTCTGCGTCAGCGGGGTTGCCGAGTACAGAGAAGCGACCTCATCGATTGGCTTTGCATTCGGATCCGTCGATGGGCGTGCTGCCTGAACAGCAGGGCCCTGCTCGGCGTAGGCGCCTGCACCGGTAATAGCATCGCGCACAGCGGAAACATGCTCCGGTGTGGTACCACAGCAGCCACCGACCATCGCCAGGCCAAACTCTTCAACAAAGCCGCGCAGCGCTGTGGCTAGCTCTGGTGCGGTCAGCGGGTAGGTCGCACCGTTCTTACCCAGCACTGGCAGGCCCGCATTCGGCATCACCGATACAGGAATGGAGGCGAAGTTGGACAGGTAGCGCAGGTGCTCGCTCATCTCGTCCGGACCCGTTGCACAGTTCAGACCAATCATGTCGATCCCCAGCGGCTGCAGCGCTGCCAGGGCTGCACCAATCTCCGAGCCCATCAGCATGGTGCCTGTGGTCTCGACGGTCACGTGGACGACGATCGGAATCTTTTTGTCAGCCTGTCGCATGGCGGCCTTGACACCGTTGACGGCCGCCTTTACCTGCAGCAAGTCCTGACAGGTCTCAATCAAAAACGCATCCGCGCCACCGGAAATCATGCCGAGTCCGGCCTCCGTGTATGCGTCGCGAAGCTGAGCGTACGGAGCGTGCCCCAACGATGGCAGCTTCGTGCCCGGGCCCAGCGAACCGAGGACAAAGCGTCGCATACCCTCGCGCCCCGGCCCCATTTCGTCAGCGACCTTGCGGGCGATTGCGGTGCCCTTGTGCGCTAGCTCCTGGATACGGTCTTCAATGTCGTAATCCGCGAGGTTCGGGAAGTTGCAGCCGAAGGTATTGGTTTCCACCAGGTCGGCGCCGGCCTCGAAATAACGCCGGTGAATCGTCTCGATGATGTCGGGACGAGTGTCATTGAGAATCTCATTACAGCCCTCGTAGCCGAGGAAGTCCGCGTCAACGTCGAGGTCAAAAGACTGCAGCTGGGTACCCATGGCGCCATCGCCAATGAGTACACGGCTGTGCAGTGCGGTGAGGAACTCGGAAGAGTGGCGATCAGTCATGAATAGACACCTTAGTCTACTTTCATAACCGCGCCGTTAATCGGGCTGGTTATTCGATCTCAAAGTAGCTTTCCGCCTTCACCGCAGGCAGGTCCAAACCGACAGCCTTCGTTGCGGAATTGATAATCGCGAGAATCTCGTCGAGCTCCTCATCAAAAATCGAGCCACCGTGCTCATGCTCAATCGCAGCCACGCGCTGTAGGCAGTTCTCTACCGCCTGCGTTGCGGCTTCTTCTCGCTTATCGACGGCCAGTTCCGCCGCCTGATCGATACCAGCGGCGGCCTCACGGAGGGCTTCCCCGACCTGGTCGGCTACCGATTCGTCAAAAAGTGGCTCCCAGAACTCGCGTTCCTCGGGCTGCAGGTAGCTGCCGGTGGCAAACATGCGCAAATCGGCAACTAGCTTATCGATGTTCTCTTGCGTTACTTCGACAGCAGACAGATCTGAGTTGCTCATGCTCAAATTTTAACGCCAAGCAGCGCGCCCAGCGCGGCGGCAACGAATTCTCCGGCACCCGCTGCGCCGGTTACTGTGCCAGCATCTGCCTTGTTGCTGGTATCCGAGGACCACTCCGCAGCCCAGGCATCGATAGCGGCCAGAGCAGCCGGCGTATCCAGGTCATTGGCCAGGCTTGCGCGCACATCGGCAACCAGTGCCGCTGCTGCGCTCACAGCCTTCTCATCGGTGGCAGTCTTTGTAGCTGTGCAAGCCGCACGCCAGGCCTCGTGACGTGCCTTGGCCGCCTCCAGCACCTCGTCCGACCAATCGCGATCAGAGCGGTAATGGCTGGCGAACACGCCAATACGAATAGCACTCGGGTCGACGCCGGCGGCCACCAGCTTGGAGACAAACACCAGGTTACCCAGCGACTTGGACATCTTCACGCCATCGAGCGCAATCATGCCAGCGTGAACATAATGGCGCGCCATACGTGCACAGCCAGTAGCGGCTTCAGCGTGAGCCGCCGAAAACTCATGGTGCGGGAACGCGAGATCCGAGCCACCGCCCTGAATGTCGAAGCTCTTACCCAAGCGGTTGGTGGCAATCGCCGAGCACTCAATGTGCCAACCCGGCCGGCCCGCACCAAAAGGAGCCTCCCAGCTTGGCTCCCCGGGGCGAGCGGCACGCCACACCAGCGCGTCCAGTGGGTCCTCCTTGCCCGGGCGATCCGGGTCGCCACCGCGCTCCGCAAAGAACTCCGCCATCTGCTCTGCCGAGTAATTGGACTCGTAACCAAAGTTCTCAGTGGCACTCTTGCGGAAGTACACATCCGGGTACTCGTCATCGGTGAGCTGGTAGGCCGAGCCATTCTCCAGCAGCTTCTCGACCATTTCCACGACCTCGCCCACGGACTCAATGGCGCCGATATAGTCGCGCGGTGGAATCACCGACAGGTTTTCCATATCCGAACGAAACAAATCAATCTGCGAGGTGCCCAGCTCGCGCCAGTCCACCCCATCGCGCTCCGCACGTTCGAACAACGGGTCATCGACATCGGTGATGTTCTGCACGTAATGCACCGAGTGTCCATTGTCCAGCAGCTGACGGTAAATCAGATCAAAGGTGAGGTAGGTTGCTGCGTGCCCCAGGTGCGTGGCGTCATAGGGTGTGATGCCACACACGTACATGGTCGCCTCCGGTCCCGCTTCCACCTGGGAGACCTTCTGATCCGCGGTGTCGTAGAGGCGTAGGGGTACCGATGTTGAGTTTTCGTCGTCAAGCGAATGCGCCTTACCTGTATTGCTGGCGCGGTTGAACACATCGAAACGCGCATCGCCGAGACTGGGAACCTGTGGTTGGGGCCACGAATGCATTAAATACTCACTACCTCACTAAACAGCGTTGATCGTGCCGAAGCCGAGCAACACCATAACAATCAAACCGACCGGGATGCGGTACGCGGCGAACCAAGCGAAGGAGTGGTTCGACACGAACTTCAGCAGCCATGCAATAGACGCATAGCCGACGACGAAGGCAATCAGCGTACCGATGGCCAATTGCGCTCCACTAGCGGCCTGTCCCGCCGCAGGGTCAAACGCGTCTGGAAGCGAAAAAATTCCAGCAGCGAAAACAGCGGGGATAGCCAGCAGGAAGGAAAAGCGCGTTGCAACCTCTCGGTCCAAGTGCAAGAACAGGCCGGCAGACACCGTACCGCCCGAGCGCGACACACCCGGAATGAGCGCCAGGCACTGCGCGAAACCCATGACGATGGCATCTCGCATGGTCAGCTCTTCATAGTTGCGCTCACGACGGCCGAACTTCTCTGCGGCGATAAAGACAAAGGAGAAAAGCACCAACACAGCGGCTGTAATCCAGAGATTGCGCAGGTTATCGCGGATGAGGTCCTTCCCCAGCACACCGATGATGGCAATCGGCAGCGTACCGACAATCACCATCCAACCCATGCGGTAGTTGAAACCGCGGGCTTCCTTATTGAACAGACCGGCAAACCAGCCAGTGAGGATCTGCCAGATGTCCTTGGCGAAGAACACCAACACAGCCAATTCGGTGCCAAGCTGCACCACAGCGGTGAAGGATGCACCGGCGTCCTGGCCCCACAGCAGCTCGGAGACAATCCGAAGGTGCCCCGAGGAACTCACCGGGAGAAATTCCGTCAGACCTTGCACTACGGACAGGATGATTGTCTGCGCCCAGGTCATACCGGTGCCGGCGGTATCGGCAGCGGTATCTGCTGAGGCGCTTAGTGTCGTCATGATAGTCACGGGTGTATAGGCTACTCGTCCGGTTTGTGTTGTGGCTATAGCGAGGTTTCGGTGCGGCGATAGCGAGACCTCTCCCGCGGAACTTTTCCCGCGACCGCACACGGGTGTCCTAAAGTAAAAATCGTGCAACAACGAATTCTGGGCAACAGCGGTTTACGCGTCTCCGCCTTGGGGCTGGGTACGGCCACCTGGGGTGCGGGTACCAGGCAAGACGAAGCCGGACGCATCCTGACGGACTTCCTCGACGCCGGAGGCAACCTTGTCGACGCTTCCCCACTCCACGGCGGCGACACTGTTGCCGACATGCTGGGTGCAGTCATCGCAAAGCGCGGTGTCGCCGACGAATTGGTGCTCTCGGTCGCATCTGGCATACACCCCGAGCGGCCCGTCGGCAGGCGCGTGGACTGCTCGCGTAAGACACTGCAAAAGGACCTCGACGATACGCTCGCACGCCTCGGCGTCGAACACATTGATCTGTGGTCGCCCGGCTACTGGGATGGGCTGACCCCACCGGAAGAGGTCGCCGATACCCTGGAATGGGCTGTGCGCACGGGGAAAGTACGTTACGCCGGAGTGCGTGGATACAGCGGTTGGCAGGCGGCGGTGACGCATGCCGCCGCGGATCGAATCGCTCCGGTGTTCGCACAGCATGAGTACTCGCTGCTCCAGCGAAGCCCTGAGGCTGAACTACTGCCCGCCTGTGAGCATTTGGGGCTCGGCTTTATCGGTGGCGCCCCACTGGCCCAAGGCGTATTGACCGCCAAATACCAGCACATCATTCCCGAGGACTCCCGCGCTGCTTCCGAACACGCCGACGCAGAGGTACAGGACTATCTCGACACGCGCGGCGTCACGGTTGCAGGCGCGCTGACCACCGCAGCCAAGGGGCTCGGCGTCAGTGCTGCCGTCGCAGCGATTTCCTGGGCACGCGATCGGCCGGGCGTCACCTCGATCCTCGTTGGCGCTCGAGACCGCGCTCAGCTACGCGAAAACCTCACCGCCGAACAACTCACGCTGCCACCGCAGATTTGCAACGCGCTTGACGACGTCACGCTGTAATCAGTAACCGCATTCTTATAAAGACTTATAAGGCACAACGAATGCGAGAACTTCCCACGGCTGGAGGCGTCCACAAAGTAATCAGGCCGGGGTGGTAGTTTCTATAGCGTGAGTGAAAACAGTCGTCGACGTGTCATAACCTCCCTTCTAGCGGGGCTTTCCGCTAGCGCAGTGGTCCTGGCAGGGTGCTCCTCCGATGTGGAAGGAGACATCGATGCCGGAATGGGCAACGCCACGCCAGTGCCGGCCGCTTCACCCGCTGCTCCCGATACTGCTATCGGGAGGGCCAAGAAGATTGATGAGGACGTTACCGATGCCGTGCTGGTCGGCGACCGAGTTGTCCTGAAGGCCGGGGACAAAATCTTTGCCGGTCCGCTGAATAACCCAATTGAGCGATCAATGAAGCTGGGCGCGAAGTGTGGTGAGCTCGCGCCGGGCGGCCCTAACGCTCTGCTGCCGTGTGAAGATGGCATCCACGTCATTACTGACCAGGCTACGGAAACGGCCGTTGTCGGCCGTGGCACCAACTACTCCGCCGCAGTTGGCCTGGAAGGCGGCCGCATCATCGGTGCCCATGCGGATAGCAATGTCGTCGATGTGTTCGGCGCTGATGGTGAGTTGGCCAGTGACTTCAAGGCTGCCAATAACGGGTCGCAGCTCGTTGAGATTCCCAAAGCGGACAATGACGCGGACGTCAAGCTGTTAGAGGTCAACCGTCCGGAGACTTCGGTGCATGAGCTCAAGCTCGATGAGTCCCGCGCTGGCTCTGCGCTGCGTGCGGGTATCGGCGTCGGCAAGGTAGCTTCCGGTGATCATGTCATTGCTGCCGCAGACACCAAGGGCAACCAGCTTCTTATTTACACTGCCACTGACGTCATTCGCCTCCACCAGGCAGCTCCGGCCCCGGAGGCTCCGTGGGCGGTAGCGGTCGATGAATCGCGCGGAATTGTCTGGGTGACTTCGACGAAGGTGAACAAGCTGACTGGCTACGACATCAGCTCGGGTACCCCAGTCAAGGTCGCGGACATCAACACGGTTGCAGATCCACAGTCGATTGTTGCCACCGAGGATGGCCAGATTGGCGTCTTCTCGGCTACCGGTGACGGGGCCCAGATTTTTGACTCCGCGGACGTCGATAAGGCAATTGCTGATTTCAAGCAGGATGCAGAGAAGATTCGTGAGGAGATGTCGGTTCGGGAACCAGCCGATAAACTACCGACCGGTGCAGGTGACACCAAGGGAGCAGACGACTCCGAGGGAGAGACTAAGTAGATGCCTTCGAAACTTCGCGCCAAGTCCTATCAACTCGCGCTAAAGGCAATGTTCCAGGTCCCACCGGAGCAGATTCACGAGGCCATCTCGAAGACCCTGAAGGGGCTGCAGAAGTCGGAGAGTCTACAGCGGGCGGTGAGCAAGTTACTCGTTGTTGACGATGCTGTGCTGCGTCAAACCGTGTTCGGCGTGGACTTCCCGCGTCCGCTGGGGCTCGCCGCAGGCTTCGACAAGGCTGCTATTGCTCCGGATTGCTGGGGGCCAATTGGTTTTGGCTACGCGGAACTGGGAACCGTGACTGCCAAGCCGCAGCCGGGCAATGATCGCCCGCGTCTGTTCCGTCTGAAAGAAGACCGCGCCATTTTGAACCGTATGGGTTTCAACAACCCCGGCGCAGCTGCTGTAGCGGAGAACTTGCGGTCGCGTCGCAGTGACGACGTGATTGGTATCAACATTGGCAAGACCAAGGTGACTCCGCTGGAAGAGGCCGTCGATGACTATCGAGAGTCGGCCAGCCAGCTCGGCGGCTTGGCGGACTACGTTGTTGTCAATGTCTCCTCACCGAACACGCCGGGTCTGCGCGACCTTCAGGCGGTGGAGTCACTGCGCCCGATTCTGGCAGCGGTGACTGAGGAGACCGACTCGCCGGTGCTGGTCAAAATCGCTCCTGATCTCTCTGACGATGATGTCATCGCGGTTGCTGACCTGGCTGTTGACCTGGGGCTGGCAGGCATTGTGGCTACCAACACCACCATTTCTCGTGAGGGTCTGCGTACGCCCGCGGATGAGGTCGCGGAGATGGGGGCCGGTGGAGTCTCGGGTGCTCCTGTGGCAGCTCGGTCACTAGAGGTGCTGAAGCTGCTGCACGAGCGCGTCGGAGACAAACTAGTTCTCATCAGCGTCGGCGGCATTGAAACTGCTGAGCAGGCGTGGGAGCGGATTGCCAACGGCGCTTCCCTGTTGCAGGGCTACACACCGTTGATTTATGGCGGTCCAGACTGGATTCGTGACATTCACCAAGGGTTGGCTCGCCAGATTCGAGCTCAGGGATTCTACTCCATTTCGGAGGCAGTCGGCTGTGGTCTGCCGTGGCGTGGTTAATTGCTGAAAGCCGTTGAGGCTTCCTAACCCAATAAACACGTGACCCCGGGGCCAGCTGCCATGAAGGCGCTGGCCCCGGGGTTTTCTGTATGAGTAGCGTGCCCGGTCGGTTGAGTTGCCCGTGTGGGCGGCGTATCCCTACTCCCCGACGTTCTCCCACCACGGCGTGATGATGGCACGCGCAATCGAGTGGAAGTACAGATTGAAGCCAAGCACGGTCGGCGTCGCATCTTCCGGAACTTCAAGCTTCTCCACGTCGACCGCGTGCACCGCATACATGTAACGGTGTGGGGCATGCTGCGCCGGTGGGTTAGCTCCGTAGTGACCACGCATGCCCGAGTCGCCGACAAGCTGGATAGCGCCTTCTGGCAGCTTAGAGCCGTCTTCGGAGCCAGCTCCCTGTGGCAGACCCTTTTCGGTCGCTGGAATGTTGAAGACAGCCCAGTGCCAGAAGCCCGAAGCGGTCGGAGCATCCGGATCGAAGCAGGTCACGGCAATGGACTTAGTGCCCTCCGGCAGATTTGCCCAATCCAGTTGTGGGGAAACATTCGACGGAGCGCGGAATTCATCCGCAATCTTCTCGCCGTCCTTGATATCTGGCGAGGACAGCTCGAAGGTTGGCAAATCCTTCAGCGGTGCGTACGGATCTGGTCCCGGGAAAACCGGAGCATTTGCAGTGTCGTTTGCGGTGTCGTTGGAATTCGTAGTCATAACTACCAGTGTGCCTACTTTATGAGCGCGCTGCAGGGACTTTACAAGACTCCCTATCTGCAGGGCCTGATTCTCAGTGCGAATCCAAGGCGGATGCGGGGCTAACACCGCTGATGTAATTACACCCAGGTTTGGCGCGCTAATGCCCCTCTGACCTGCCAATTTGTGTTTCATTATGTAGTCGGGATACAGTATCACAGGTCAGCACGGAAGTGCTTCCTACCCGGTCCGGGTGGCGGAATGGCAGACGCGCTAGCTTGAGGTGCTAGTGCCCTATTAACGGGCGTGGGGGTTCAAGTCCCCCTCCGGACACAAGATAAATCCCGAGAAACTGCAATTAGTGCAGCTCTCGGGATTTTTGCTTTGTCTGTCGGACCAATGGGACTGCCCTATTGCAGCGCCGAGGTCAAGCGGAAAACAGAGTCCAGGTAGCGCTGACGAAGGGGCCGGTCATTCCATTCCTCCTGGGTGAGCAGGAAAGATTTGTCGCGGTACTCGTCGGCAAGCGTGATCAGTTTGTCCACGATGGAACCGGCGGCGGAAAGAAGCGTGATCTCGTAGTTGAGGCCGAACGAGCGCATATCCAGATTGGAGGAGCCGAACATGGCCATGCGGTCGTCGATAACCATGAACTTGGAGTGCAGGACCGCAGGCGCCGGATAGCGGTAGATCTTCACGCCAGCGGTTAGCAGTGCCTGGTAGTAGGACTGCTGCGCGTGGCCGACCATGAACTGATCGGACTCTTCGTTGACGTAGAGCTGGACGTCGATGCCTCCATATGCGGCAGAGGTCAGCGCCATGAGCATGGATTCGTCGGGGACGAAGTACGGGCTGACGGCGATAATCCGCTCGTGTGCCTGGTAGATCATGTTATTGAAGACGCGCAGGTTCGGCTCCGTGCTGAAGCCCGGACCCGACGGCAGCACCTGGACAACGTTGTAGTTGTCGTTGACTTCGGTGTTGTGGAGTGAATAGTCCCTGGTGGCGTCTGGGGTCTTGTATAGCTCGCTGGTCCAATCAACCGCGAAAATTGCGTCGAAGGCCAGCGCAATATCGCCCTCGAGCTCAATCCACGTGTCCACCCAGCGACGGCCGATCTTATGGTTCTTTTTCTTCTGATATTCGGGCTCAATCAAATTCTGCGAGCCCATGAATACAATGTCGCCGTCAACAACTACGAGCTTGCGGTGATTACGCAGATCCAGGCGGCGCCAGGTGAGCTTCAGCAAGCTCACGGGCAGCATCGGGTGCCAGGAGATTTTAGCCTGGTCCAGGCGCTTTTTCAGCTTGTAGTAGCCGGGGTACTTCCACGAACCAATTGGATCGACCAGTACCTTGACCTCTAGTCCCCTGTCGTGCGCGCGTTCAAGAGCCTGTATGAAAGGCTCCGTGCTGGAATCCAGTGCAAAGATGTAGGACTGCACGTGGATTGATTTCTGGGCCGCATCGATGGTCTCAATCATGCGGTCAATGGAGGCGTCGTATTCGGTGAAAAGTCCCTTTTCCGCGCTGGCAATTGCCGGCATTCCCGTGAGCTGGCGCGAGAGCTTGAATACGTTGACAACGTCATCTTCTATCTCGGCATCGTCCGGTACGTCGGGCAGATGCTCGGTACGTTCCGCAATGAGCTCCTGTGCCAGTGCCTGTACCTCATGCCGACGGCCCGTAATCTGCTGCGAGCCCAGGAAGAGGAACAGAGGTAGGCCGATAAATGGAATCAGCAGAATCAGCAGCAGCCACGCCGTCGAAGCCGATGGGCTTCGGTTTTCCGGCACCCATCCAATCGCGATGAACTTAATCGTGTAGTCGAGTGCGAAAAATAGTACTTGCCACCACGTTAAGTCCTCCACCAGCCACGGGAAGGTACCCATCAACCAATCCATGCAGATGATATTACTGAAGGAATTTTCAGTACCTTTGGTCGCGGCCCCTTAGGTGCACTCTCCCCTTTTCGTGACAGCCTATTGTGACATCTGAAATTGAATACTGGTATCAATACGTAGTAAGGTTCAACTCATTGAACATCGCAAGCGTTTGGCATGTCGACTTCGAAAGGACTACCCCTCCAAATGACTGAGAAGGCTCCTACGAGCACCGAGTTCGACGTTGCCACTAACGTACTGAAGTTGATGGCCGACAAGACGCGTCTCTCGATCCTGTCGCTCCTCCGTGACGGGGAGATGACCGTCACCGCCATCGCTAGCGCGCTCGATCGCCCCGTCCCCGCGATTTCTCAGCACCTGGCGAAGTTGCGCATGGCCAATATGGTGCAGACCCGTAAGGAGGGCACGTCTAGCTTCTACTCTCAGCCCGACGAGCACCTTACCAACCTCGTGGTCAACGCTCTCCACTTCGCCGAACACACGCTCTACAGCGATCCGCCCCATCACCGCGGTCAGTAGGCGCACACGGATACGCCCGCTTTACTCGCTTTACGACGAAAACCCCGCGCCTTTCTGAACCTAGTTGGCGAGCCCGGCGTTCGATGCCCTTCCCTGGTCAAATGCCTCCATGATGCGCTGGGCGGCGAGCGTCGGTGTGAGCAGCCCCGAGCGGAGTTGTTTTTCCACCAGGGTGCTCTCTGTCTGCACAGCCTCGTTGGTGTTGAGCCGCTGCAAGAGCGTCTCGTGAACCATGGACCACATCCACTTAATCTGCTGGTTAGCGCGGTTTTCATCAAAGAGATGATTCTCGTGCATAGCCTCGACATGGTCTTCGATGGCTTGCCAGAACTTGTCGATGCCGTCGTCCTCCAATGCCGACATAGTCAGTACCGGTGGCGTCCAGACTTGGTCTGAGGAACGAACCATCTTCATGGCCGTCATCAGATCACGCGCAGCGCGCTTTGCCGGGCGCAAGTTCTTACCATCCGCCTTGTTGATAGAAATCACGTCGGCCATCTCCAGCACACCCTTCTTGATGCCCTGGAGCTGGTCACCAGCGCCGGCGAGTGCCAGAAACGCAAACGTATCCACCATCTGGGCCACCGCGACCTCGGACTGACCGACGCCGACAGTTTCGACGATGACAATGTCGTAGCCTGCGGCCTCGAGCACCACCATGGCCTCACGCGTTGCCTTGGCGACACCACCGAGTGTGCCCGCAGAGGGCGACGGACGAATGAAGGCTTCATCCGCGGCCGAGAGTCGGGACATACGGGTCTTGTCGCCCAGAATCGAACCACCGGACTTCGTCGACGACGGGTCGATGGCCAGCACTGCAACGCGGTGGCCCTCCTCGATCAGCTTCAGTCCGAGGGTTTCAATCGTGGTTGATTTACCGACGCCGGGGACGCCGGTAAGGCCGACACGCATGGCCTTGCCGGAAAATGGCAGCAACTTCACCAGTAGCTCTTGAGCCAGCACCTTATGCGCCGGAGCAGTCGACTCCAGCAGCGTGATTGCCCGGGCCAACTTAGTGCGGTTTCCAGCCCGCACGCCCTCAAAGAGGTCGTCGACATCGATCCGTCGTCGCGCACGGCGGACGACTTCGGGGGCTACAGCGGTCTTTCCCTCAACGACCGTGCCAGCGGTAGTGACGAGGGTGCCCAGGTTTTCTTCAAGATACTCGTTCATCGCTACTTCTCAATTCCGACAACGCGCTGAGCTGAACAGTCAGCCCAGCGCGGATGCGGTAGTTATTTAGGACTCTTCGTCAACGGCAAGGTCGAGGCCCAGCTCGTTAGAGAGCTTGGTCATCATGTCGATTGCCGAATCAGCGATGACAGTGCCCGGCGGGTAAATAGCCGCGGCGCCGGCATCGTAGAGTTCCTGGAAGTCGCCCGGTGGGATAACACCACCGACAACAATCATGATGTCCTCACGACCCAGTTTTGCCAGCTCATCGCGCAGGGCAGGAACGAGCGTCAGGTGTCCGGCGGCCAGCGAAGAAACACCGACGACGTGGACATCCGAGTCGACTGCCGACTTGGCGGCCTCCTCCGGAGTTTGGAACAGCGGTCCCACGTCAACGTCCATGCCGAGGTCCGCGTAGGCGGACGCGATGACCTTCTGGCCACGGTCGTGACCATCCTGGCCCATCTTGGCCAGGAAGATACGGGGACGGCGACCTTCCTGCTCTTCGAACTTATCGGCCATGGCGATGGCCTTGGAGACGTTGGACACGGCTCCCTCCTTGCCAACTTCGTCCTTGTAGACGCCGGAGAGAGTACGGATCTCGGCCTGATGGCGGCCAAAGACCTCTTCCATGGCGTCGGAGATTTCACCGATGGAGGCCATGGCGCGAGCACAGTCGACAGCGAGCTTCAAAAGGTTCTTGTCCAGGTCCCCCGGTTCACCCGGGTTACGGCAAGCGTCGGTCAGAGCGGCCAGTGCCTTCTGAACCTCTTCCTCGTCGCGCTCGGCGCGCAGGCGAGCCAGCTTGTCAATCTGCTCCTGGCGCACGCGGGAGTTCTCAACCTTGAGAACCTCGATGGCCTCGTCCTCTTCGACCTGGTACTTATTCACGCCGATGAGAGCCTGACGACCCGAGTCAATACGGGCCTGCGTACGAGCTGCAGCCTCTTCAATACGCAGCTTCGGAATGCCCTCGATGGTGGCCTGTGCCATACCGCCGGCCTCTTCGACCTCGTCGATGTGCTGGCGTGCACGCTTGACCAGCTCATTAGTCAGCCACTCGATGTAGTAGGAACCAGCCCACGGATCAACCGGACGCGTGGTGTTGGACTCCTGCTGAAGCAGCAGCTGAGTGTTACGAGCAATACGGGCTGAGAAGTCAGTCGGCAGTGCCAGAGCCTCGTCCAGTGCGTTGGTGTGCAGCGACTGGGTGTGGCCCTGTGTTGCGGCCATAGCCTCAACAGCAGTACGCGCGACGTTGTTGTAGACATCCTGAGCGGTCAGCGACCAACCAGAGGTCTGCGAGTGAGTACGCAGGGACTGGGACTTCGGGTTCTTCGGGCCAAACTTGCCAACCAGCTCGGACCAGAGGATGCGGCCTGCACGCAGCTTGGCGATCTCGGTGAAGGTGTTCATCGAGATGCCCCAGAAGAAGGACAGACGCGGAGCGAACTTATCAACTTCCAGGCCAGCGTCAATACCGGCCCGCAGGTACTCGATGCCGTCGGCAAGCGTGTAAGCGAGCTCAAGGTCGGCCGTCGCGCCCGCTTCCTGAATGTGGTAGCCGGAAATCGAAATCGAGTTGAACTTCGGCATCTTTGCCGAGGTGTACTCGAAGATCGAGGAGATGATTCGCATCGAAGGCTTCGGCGGGTAGATGTACGTGTTACGAACCATGAACTCCTTGAGAATGTCGTTCTGGATCGTACCGCGCAGCTGCTCGGTCGAAACGCCCTGCTCTTCAGCGGTGACAATGTAGAAGGCCAGAATCGGCAGCACAGCGCCGTTCATGGTCATAGACACCGAGACGCCGCCCAGGTCAATGCCCTGGAAGAGCTCACGCATGTCGTAAATCGAGTCAATTGCCACGCCGGCCATACCGACGTCGCCGGACACACGCGGGTTGTCCGAGTCGTAGCCACGGTGGGTAGCCAGGTCGAAAGCGACCGAAAGGCCCTTCTGGCCGGCCGCGAGGTTGCGGCGGTAGAAGGCATTGGACTCAGCTGCGGTGGAGAAGCCAGCGTACTGGCGAATAGTCCACGGTTGGTTGGTGTACATGGTCGGGTACGGCCCGCGCATGAATGGGGCGATACCCGGGAAAGAATCTACCGGGTGGCCCTCGGCAGCAGCGGCGTCGCGGTCAGCGCGATCGTAGACGCGCTTGACATCGATGCCCTCTGGAATGGTCCACACTTCACCAGCTTCCGCGGCAGCTGCCTTGTTGGTGGCAGCGGCTGCGTCGTCGGTGTTGCGGGAGATGTCAGCGAAATTTGGGATGGTGGTCATTACTTCCTTCACGCTCCCAGTTCGTTCAGCAGTCGGGACAGCTCCGCGACAGCATCGATGGTCATGTTCAGGTATCCGTCGGGGCGAGCGTCCTCAGCGGCATTGGCGAAGCTCTTCTCGGAGCCGGCCACCAAGACCTCCTTAGCGCCGGCGGCGCGGGCGGCCTTGACAGCGTCCTGGCCCGAGGCCTCGTACTCGCTGTCGGCTGCGCACAGCACGACAATCGGAGAGGCCTTCACTGCCTCTTCGAAACCTGCCTCGCCCGGCACAACCTGGCCGGGGTTGGCGACGGCGATACCGCCGGAAGCCAGCAGGTTGGAGGTAAAACCAGTGCGGATGTTGTGCTTGGCCAGCGGACCCAGCGGCAGCATGGCAATCAGCGGACGGTTGCCCTTTTCAGCCAGGAAGTCATCGGAGCGGTTGCGCAGCGCCTCGAAGTCGCTGGCCCAACGGCGAATCGGGTCGCCCTCCGGGCGGGCCTCAGGAGCCAGTGGGGCCTCAGCCAGGTTCGGGAACTCGTTGATGGCGGTGACCTTGGTGCGGCGGTGTGCGATGTCGGCGCGGCGCTTTTCCCAGGTAGCGTCCAGGGCGGCGCGAATATCGGCCTCCGCGGAGGCGAAACCGCCGCCGGCCTCAGTGCCGGTAAAGATCTCCCATGCCTTGTCGGCCATTTCTTCGGTCAGGTCTTCGACGAAGTAGGAGCCACCTGCTGGGTCGGCGACGTAACCAAGGTGAGACTCTTCCAGCAGCAACAGATTGGTGTTGCGAGCGATGCGAGCCTTGAAAGTCTTGGAGACGTTCGGCATGCCGCCGACAACTGCGTAATCAAACGGCAGAACCTCAACTGAGGAGGCACCGCCGACACCTGCGGCGAAGGAGGCGACAGTCACACGCAGCATGTTGACCCACGGATCGCGCTGGCTGAACATGACCGGGGCTGTCACGGCGTGCATCGGAGCGCGGCCAGCTTCAGGGGCGCCGATAACCTCAGCAACGCGGGCCCAGAGAACGCGAGCGGCGCGGAACTTCGCAATGGTGTCGAACTGGTCGTCGGTAGCGGCAAAGCGGAAAGCGATCTGGCCGAGGGCTTCTTCAGCGCTCAAGCCCGCTTCGGTCAGCGCACGCAAGTAGGCGACACCAACGGCGAGACTGTAGCCAATCTCCTGGATGTTGTTTGCACCCAGGTTGGAGAAAACAACGCCGTCGACAAGCAGGGCACGGACGTCGCCCGGCTGCTTAGCCGCCTTGACGGCCAGCTGCGTGGCCTCGTCGAGAGAAATATCGTCAATACCGGCAAAAGCGGAGGTCAGCGGAGCCGCGGAAAGCTCGACTGCGACGGCGTCCGGATTAGTCGGGTTTGCCTGCTCGATGTAGGACGTCAGTGCTTCCGCAACCTGCGCAGTCTTCTTACCGGCATGCACGGCAATCGGAGCAAGGTCGACGTAGACGTTGTTGAGCAGAGCCGGCACATCAGCGGCTTCGAGGGAGCCGGTGAAGTCCAGGCGGATGTCCGTGGTGCCGTTTTCCAGTGCAGTCAGCAGAGTCTCGTTGACGGCCTTTGGGTCAAGTGCATCCTCACCTGGGTACTGGCGACCGAAGGTTTCCCGAACGCCCCAACCGTTGGTGTTGTCCGAAGTGACCTTTGCGCCACGGACGAATGGGAACTGGCCCGGAGCTGGGCTTTCCGCGAGCTCGTCCGCGTGGGTGTAGAGCGGGCGAACATCGACACCGTCATAGGTGGTCTGAATCAGTCGTTTCCAAATATCGAGCGGTACATCTGCAACGTCTTGCTTGTGCACCCGCGCGAATACCTTGGCCACGCCCTGATACCAGGAATTCTGCAATTCCTCGAAGTTTGGTGGCAGCGTGGAAGGTGATTCGGGGGTCGTTCGGTCAGTCACGACAGACCTTCTCCCTTACATGTTCTAAGCAACGCCTCTATCAATCCATAACCGAGGAAATTCGGCTGCGACAATTTCCGAATTCTCCGCGACGGAAAGGGATTTAAAGGCGTTGGCTTCCTCCAATAGTCAATAAGAGCCACTAGTCAGACGCTAAGACTCACCCGAGTGTCCATGCACTGAACTTTTCAGCTATTTGTGCAATACCCTTACGTTCGGTTTTGTGCTGACGGGCACGTCAAGTGCTCGAGCCAAGGCATAGTGACCTTGATTCCCATCCTAGTGAAATAATGGGCAAACGCCTTTAGCCGCTGACTAGCCCTCCTCGCAGAGCCTCCAACGCGCAGGTCACACGCTTCCCCGCAATCCCCGGTAACCTCAAATGGGTGAACGTATCCGATGTGCGAATTACCCCTACACTCAAAAAGGTTCTGCTGGTGCTAGCCGTAGGTGTGGGGGTCGTCGTCACGCTGTACGTCGATGTTCCCACCGTCGCTACCATCCGGCAGTGGTCCATCGATGCCGGTGACTGGTTCCCGCTCCTCTACTTTCTCGCATACGTTGCACTGACTCAGTTCCCAATCCCCCGCACCGTATTCACTTTGGCTTCCGGAATTCTCTTCGGGCCAGTGCTCGGTTTCCTGCTGGCAATTACTGCGACGACGGTTTCTGCCCTTCTCTCCCTCTGTATTGTGCGGTTTTTGGGACGCGATTGGTTTCGCACGCACCTGACCAACCGCCGTCTTCTCAGTCTCGACCATCGGTTGGAGCAACGCGGCTGGCTCACAGTGCTCAGCTTGCGCATGATTGCTGGCGTGCCATTTTCGTTTCTCAACTACGCCTGTGGACTGTCGTCGATACGCATCGTGCCGTATATCATCGCCACTGCCCTAGGTTCGGCGCCGAACACACTCGCCGTCGTTCTGCTTGGCGACGCGCTGTTGGTCGGCTTCGACGTGCGCTTTGCGGTGGCCACGGGAATTCTGCTCGTGCTTGGCTTGCTGGGACTTCTTGCGGACGCCAAGTTCCCTGTCGTAACCGGTTCTTCGAAACGTTAAAACACCGCTTGGCGCTCTTGAGCTAGACGTGAGTTTTCGGCGAGTTGGTGTGGGGCGCCCGTGAGTGTGCGGAGGGAAGGAAAGTGTCTTAGCCCAACTGTCAAGGGGTGGGGCTAGACTAGAGCGTATGTATTCAGTCTTTGCCAGGTATCGCGGTCGATCTACTCGCAGGGCAGATCACGTTCAGGCCTCTGCGCAGGCACTTTCCGGCCTGGAAGGCGTAGGAACTGTTGAGGTTGCAGGTATCGAAGAGCTTCGCGCAGCTCCTGAAAATGCTGTGGGAGTCACCACGCTTGTGCTGGCGCTATTGGCCGCAGGTGACTGGGCGATAGGTATCGGTGTTTGTCCTCAGGACGACATTGAGCAAGCGCATCTGGCATCGAGCTCAGTCATCGGTAAGGGAGGCAGGGCCGGCACGGTAAAAACCCGCATTCGGACTAACAATCCGCGTGGTAAGGATTACTCGGAGGATATTGGTGCAGCATTCACATTGCTGCACCACGTTATCTCTCGCAGGTCCCCCGAAGGCCGCGAGGCAACTGGTTTGGTTCGCGCTGGTTATTCACAGGTAGAGGCCGCGGAAGAATTGGGAGTTTCAAAGCAGGCCGTCAATCAGCGCCTCGCAGCAGCTGGCTGGCAGGCGGAGCTGGCCGGATGGAACCTGGCCGTCCACCTGCTTCAGCGAGCTGATGAGTTATAAAAGCTTACTGCCCATTTTCTGGGGCGTAAGGGTCACGTGACCATCCTGAAAAATCTGGACGCTCGGCGGAGTGTGTACCGCCGCCTGCATTGGTATTGCCGGTGCCAGGAGCCGAGGGCAGGTCACGTTTGCCGGAAGGAACTGACGGCGCAGCCGGTGTGGCCGGCGCAGCGGGCGCAGCCGGTGTCGCAGGTTCAACCGCTGCCGGGCCGTTCTGGCCACCCAACTGTTCAGGCTGAGCGGGCTGAGCCGAATCAGCGCGGCGATTCTTCTTCCTCTCAGGGGTATTACCAGCTGCTGCAGCTACCGGATCATCAACCGGGCGGTTAGCGACCTCGTTCGCCGCGGCAACTGCACGAGCCAACTCCGGGTTAGTCGACATGTCGAACCAGTTCTCGTCGCGGCCCTGCTCAGCCTCTTCCTTGGTCTCTCGGCTCACGGCCGGAGGCTCGTAGCGGAAGACACCGTCGGCATCCTTCTTGCCGAAAGCCCTAGCGAAGCTCTCGAGACTGTCGCCGAACTGCGACGGAATCATCCAAACAGTATTGCCGTCCTTATTTGCCAGCTCAGGCAGCTTCTCCAGGTACTGCCAGGCAAGAATCTCAGGTGTCAACTGTGAAGCCTTAACAGCTGCGTTGACCTTCTGGATAGCGCGAGCATTACCCTGTGCCTCAAGGTAGGTAGCGGCGCGAGTACCCTCAGCGCGCAGAATGGTTGCCTGACGCTCAGCCTCAGCAGCCAGAATTGCTGCGTGCTTGTTACCTTCGGCGGCCAGAATCTGTGCCTGCTTACGGCCCTCAGCAGTTTTAATATCGGCTTCGCGGGTACCTTCCGCAGTCAGAATCATGGCGCGCTTCTCGCGATCGGCCTTCATCTGCTTTTCCATCGACTGCTGAATCGACGGTGGCGGCTCAATGGCCTTCAGCTCCACACGAGCGATACGAAGACCCCACTTGGCAGTGGCCTCGTCCAGCTCGCCGCGCAGACGGCGGTTGATGTAGTCACGGGAAGTCAGTGTCTCTTCCAGTGTCAGGCCACCCACGACGTCGCGAAGCGTTGCGGTGGTGATCTGTTCGACGCCGAAGATGTAGTCATCGATACCGTAAATTGCCCGATCCGGTTCATTGACCTGGAAGGTCACGACGGTATCGATAGCCACAGTCAGGTTGTCTTCGGTGATCACTGCCTGTGGCGGGAAGGTAACCATACGCTCACGGGTATCGACCTTCTCGCGCACTCGGTCAATGATCGGGATGATGAAGTTCAGGCCGCTGTTCAGTGTCTGCGTGTATCGTCCCAGTCGCTCTACGATTGCCGCTTCACCCTGAGGAACCAGGACAATCGCTTTGAGAACCAAGGTAACAACCACGAGAATGAAAACGACGAGGATGATAAAGCCTTCCATGGGATTCCCTCGTAGCTAGAAACTGTGTGGTCAGTTATTTAATGGTCAGTAACTAAGAGTGCTCCGAGCGCCCTTTAAGTGAGTTGGCTGCTCAGAGCAGCTTGTCCACTACTGCGGTATTGCCCGAAATCTCTACAATCGTGACTCTTTCCTTCGCATCGAAGGTCTGCGCAGTCAGAAGACTGCGCGCGCTCCACAACTCGCCATTGACCTTAATCAGACCCGCTGACGAGGAAACTGGCTCGATGACCTCAGCATGACGGCCCGCTAGCAATTCCGGACGCGACTCCAGTTCGGCGGACTTGTCCGGTTTTGCCATCTTTTTGCGCAACACAGGGCGAACTGTCAGCACAAGTGCGGCGGACACAACGGCGAAGATAACCACTGATAGCCAAAGCGGCGCTCCAAGCTGGCTCGCACCGGACGCTGCCAGTGCACCACCTCCGAGCATTAACAGTGCTAAATCTCCGACTGCGAGTTCACCGAGAACCAGTAGGAGGCTTGCTCCGAGCCAAAGGAGAGGAATCACGCCCTCACCCTACCTACTTTGCAGAACAAATGTGGGGCGAGTGGAGCCAGTATTCCGGGGTCAGTACTGCATATGTGGCTCAGTTACGAAGTCGACCAGGCGCTCAACTGCGCCAATCAAATCTGACTCCAGATCACGGTAGGTGTGTACACCTGCGTAGACACGTCGCCAGCCCTCCTTGGGGTCGTCTCCCCAGCCCAAGCGACGGCAGATTCCTGTCTTCCAGTCCTCCCCGTAGGGAACTTCCGGCCATGCCTCGATGCCTACCGACGAGGGTTTGACCGCTTGCCAGACATCGATAAACGGGTGGCCTGTGACCATCACGTGCGGGCCGAGCTGCTGAGTCATGCGGCTTTCCTTACTGCCCTCCACCAAGTGGTCTGCCAGGACTCCGACGCGGCGCTTCGGACCCGGACCAAATTCGGCCAAGCGTTCTGGAAGGTTGTCCAAGCCCTCCAGATACTCCACGACTACGCCTTCGACACGCAAATCGTGGCCCCATACCTTCTCGACAATTGCCGCGTCATGAATACCCTCGACCCAAATACGGCTGGGGAGAGCAACTTTCGCCTTGACGTTGTGGACCTTGCGCGAGCCCGATGCCGACAGATCCTGCGAGGGCTTTTTGGGTTGTGCTTTCGGACGCACCAGAGTCACAGGTTTGCCGTCGATGAGAAAACCGCGCTCGTGCATGGGAAACAGCCGAGACTTGCCGTGGCGGCCCTCCAGCCGGACGCACCAGCCGTCGAAAGTTTTCTCCAACCCGATAATTGCACCGACGAATCCGTCATAGGACGCCTCGACGACAACACCATTTTCTGCTGTCACCTCGCGTGCCGGCTGTGGGATACGACGGCGGTGGCCACGTGCGCCAGCGAACACGTCCTGATTGCGGTACGGGTCTTGAAAGCTCATGGGTACTGAGATTAACAGCATCGGTTACGGGACCAACGACACGCTGCACTAGGATGAGCTGCACTATGCAGCGCAGTGTTCTCGACCAGGTCTGGAGTCCAACTCAGCACATCGCCCTTTGGCTGGGCGCGTGGTTGTCGGGTTTGGAAAACTACGATCATCTCCTCGACGCGCTAGACTCGCTCGGCGGACCCACGTCAGTTCCGGGGACGTTCGTGCTTGCCGACGCCACGGTTCCGAATGTCATCGATTGCGACGCTGATCTCGATCGAAGCGACATGCTCCGCCTTCTTCGAGCGGTTACTGAAGCGGGAGATTGGCACAGTGACCACCGTCCCCTCGTCCGCCTCATTCTCTCCGGGCCCGGTGATGCACCTGCACTGCCTGCGGGAACCGACGCCGCTGAAGCTGCACGCGCAGCAGGCTCGGCCATTGTGATTGCGGATGCGGAGCCGGGCTGGAACCATGTGCTCATACCAGTGACAACGCCGGTGCCAGGCCTACCGCAGTGGCATTGGTACACACTGGAAGGCCACATTCCCGAGCCGGCCTATCTCTCCCCTGGCGAGGCGGATTTACAGCTGGCAGATGCGGCGCGGGTTGCGGCTGCCACGATTGCGGCGATGCCGCGTTCACCGCTGACGTCGTCAAGCAGTGGTGCCCCGAAAGTGGATCCCCGGCTGATGGTCGGCATGCTCGATGATCACCTGGACATGGCTTTTGTGCCGGATGATGTGCCGCGCCGTGCACTGGGAGTGCTCGCCAGAGCTGATCGGGTGTCGTCGATTCTGGCGGTGGCACAGGGCAGCGAGTCGGGGCACGGCAGCGCCGCGTTTGATGCGCAGCTCATCCCGCTGTGGCGAAAGATCCGGCAGGCGCGGATGAGCGCGGTGGAATACGCGATTCAGGAGTGGACCCGCTAGAGATTTGCCCTGCCCTGCGGCCCAATTGAAGCCAAAGGAATCAGTGTGGGCGGCGCTTTGCCGGGGTGCAACAGGCTGCGGCGCAGGGGGCGCCGTTGCAGGCCGAGCCGAGTAGCGGTTCACTTCCCAGGCGGCGGGGTTCGGCATCTGCGATGCGCTCTTCGATGAGCTCCACGAGCATGTCAGTGAAAGTAGCCGTCGGGCCAGGCGTTGCGACACGCTCGATGACGATGTCGTGATGAGCCATTTCATCCTGTAGCTCAGCATCCAAATCCCAGGCGACCTCAACATGATCCGAGATGAAGCCAATCGGGCACACTATTGCGGATCGGAGGCCGTTGGCGACCTTCGCTTCAACGTGGTCGACGATGTCAGGCTCCAACCACGGCACGTGCTCCGGGCCAGAGCGGGACTGCCAGACGACGTCAAAGTCGGTGATACCCACTGCGTCGGCGACGAGCCGTGCTGCTTCGTTGACCTGGCGGGAGTAAAGATTTCCGCCGAGCTCTACCGGCCCGGATGCCTTGTCCGCCGAGACCGGAATAGAGTGAGCGGTGAAAATAAGCCGGGCGTCCTCACGGCGGTCATCCGGTAGCTTGGCAAACGCCTCACGCACTGCGTCTGCATAGGCTTTTATAAAGAGCGGATGATCGTAGAAGCTCCGGATTTTCTCCATGTCAAAAGCACGGTCGCCCAGAGATTCGCGCATCCGAGCAATGTCTTCGTGATACTGGCGGCAGCCGGAGTAGCCGCCCCAGGCGCTAGTGGCGAAAACGAGCGCTCGCTTAACACCGTCATCAGCCATCTTTGCCGCGGTGTCTTCAGCCATCGGATGCCAATTGCGATTGCCGAAATAAACAGGCAAGTCATAGCCACGGCGAGTGAGCTCAGCCTTAAGGTTGGAGACAATTTCGCGGTTTAAATCGTTGAGCGGGGACTTACCGCCAAAGTGCGCGTAGTGAGCACCGACTTCGTCCAACCTCTCCGGCGGAATTCCGCGGCCGCGGGTGACATTCTCCAGGAAGGGACGCACATCGGCCATCTTTTCGGGACCGCCGAAAGACAACAGCAAAATAGCGTCAAAATTATCAGAAGACATAGCTAATCATGTTAGTAGCGCAGTCTGAGGACTCCATAAGACGACTGCTCAATGCCCCCGGCGTCTCCTGCCAATCGGGTTCCATACAAATCGCTTTACGACGGCACCCTAACCCAGCCCTACTGCGGAATTCGACGATTGGTCACAAGCAGTGAGCCCACGGTCACTAGCAGCATCGCGAAGGCTGCGATCAGATAGGGCCTCGGATTCTCGGCCCGCTTGAGTTCGTAACCGATGTCATCTTCCAGTGAGCCATAGGCATCGCGGAGCTGCTCGAGGGAGCCAGCGCTGAAGAACTCACCTTTTGTTCGACGGGCGATTTCTCGCAGCGAATCGTCGTCGTTAGGCACTGGAATTAATTCGCCCTGAACCGTGATTGCGCCTTGCGCGGTACCGAACGAAATCGTGTTGACTGGCACCCCGGCCTTGGCGGCTTCGGCGGCGGCGGTATATGCGCCGCGGGGATCGTCGAGTTCTTGTGGGACGGTCTGTTTGCCGTCGGAAAGCAGCACGATTGTAGCTGGTGGGGCGCCTTCTCCCCCGCCCTGAACTGAGTCGCTGAACTGATTGATGGCATCGAGCGCGGCTGCGATGGCATCACCGGTCGCAGTCGCCTGATCTAACTCAGCAGCCTGGAGCGCTCGATTCACGGTGTCATGGTTGGTAGTCGGGCTAACAGCAGTGCGAGCGCGACCAGAGAACGTCACCAGGCCGATATTGAGGTCGTCGGGAAGGTTCTCCACGAACTCTTGGCCGGCTTCTTTAGCGGCAGTGATGCGGTCTGGCGCAACATCTGTCGCCGACATAGACAGCGAAACGTCGACCACCAGCATGACCGTCGCTCGGTTGCGGGCGACTTTGGTCTCCGAAATCGGACCAGCCAATGAAATGATGACCAGAACTAGCGACAACAGCGCACTGATAGCCACGACATGGCGCAGGCGTGCCGACGACTTATTCCCCAGTGACCCAACGATGGTGAAGTTGCCAAAGGCAATGGCACGTTGCTTTCGCTGCTTAGTGCTGATCCAATAGGCCACGGCTGCCACGAGAGGCAGAGCGAGTGCGAGCAGCCACCCTGGGTGCGCAAAAGTTGAGTTTAGGAACGTCATCGCGGTATCAGTTTCCTCACATCCAGTCGCCTAAACAGCCGCGTATAAACCAGTGGCTATAGCCGGTTAGTCGGTGGCCCAAAAAAGATAGCACTAACAAACGGTTACTCAGACGCTAATGTTGGCCAATTTGTCGAGCAAAATCCAGTACCCAATCGGAATCCGTACGCAAGGTAATAACGCGAGCACGGCATTTGCGCAGTTCATTGATTACACGCTCGTGGTGGGCACGAGCCTGAGCCGCATACTCGGCGCGGGTCTTGTCGTTGATGTTGAGTTCAATGGTCTCGCCGGTTGCTGAATCCGCCATGACCACCGGGCCTTCGCCGGGCAGGGCTTCATCGGCTGGATCTACCAGGCGAATCGCCATAATCTCTGTCGAGGCCGAGGCAACGCGCAGCGGGCGCGCCCAATCGAGTGATCCAAGGAAATCCGAGATGACAACCAACAGCCCAGCGCGCGGAGCCTGAGTCATTACTGTGTCAATATCCGCTGCGAGGTTATGCTCAGCAGTCGCGTCAGCCAACTGCTTGAGCAGCATCAAGCTGTGGGCACGGCCCTGGCCCGCGGGCACTGGAGTGCCACCGGCGATTAATCCAGTTCGGGACCCCGGGGCGTCGTTAAGCATAGTCACAGCGCCGGCAGCGGCGGTGAGCAGATGTCGTTTGGTGGTATCGGCCAATCCCGTGGACAGACGTGCGGCGGGTTCGGCGACGATCCAGCACTCCAGCTCACGCTCGGCCTCGGAGGTGCGAACGTGCGGCACTCCAGTGCGGGCTGTCACTGCCCAGTTCATCTGGCGAACATCATCGCCGATGACATATTCGCGGGAGCCAACCGGCTCAGAGCCATCTCCAGTAGCGGTGGAGAGAAAGCTGCCGCGCAAAAGCCCGTTGAGCTTACGCGTAACAGTTAGCTCTAAGTACGCCAGGACGCGTGCAAGATCGTCTTCACGAGCTGACATTAGGAGGCAGTGCCCTCATCGGAGCCAGTGCTCGCGCCTTGGGGAAGGCGCACGTGAGACAACACGATGTCAATAATCCGTTCGGGAGTAACGCCATCGGCCAGGCCCTCATAGGACAGGACCAAGCGATGACGCAGTACGTCGGGAAGCACGGAGACCACATCGTCCGGCACGACATAGTCGCGACCGGAAAACAGCGCGTGGGCGCGGGCGGCCGCGACAGCACCAAGAGTTGCACGCGGTGATGCGCCATAGGAAAGCCAGCGGTCGACATCCTTCAACTCCGCCCGCATCGGATTGCGGGTGAGTTCGATGACGGCCACGATGTAGTCAATCAGTGTGTGGTGGACAAAGACTTCGCGGGTAGCGCGCTGCAGTTCCCGAACACTCTCTGGGGTGAGAATCTGCTGCGCGACTGGAGGGGTGGCTCCCATGCGGTAGACAATCTCCCGCTCTTCCGCCGGAGTGGGGTAACCCACGAGGACCTTAAATAGGAAACGGTCCCGCTGGGCCTCCGGCAGTGGGTAGACACCCTGGTTTTCGATTGGGTTTTGCGTGGCCAGAACCAAAAACGGCTCCGGTACTGGCGTGGACTCCCCTGCGATGGACACCTGGTGCTCTGCCATGACTTCCAGCAGTGCCGACTGCACCTTCGCCGGTGCGCGGTTGATTTCATCAGCGAGCACGATATTTGACATGACCGGGCCGGGCTCGACAATGAACTCCGAGGTGTCCTGGCGGAAAATCCGGGTGCCGACAATATCTGATGGCACCAAATCCGGAGTGAACTGGATGCGGGAGTAGGACCCACCCATCACTGTGGCAAAAGTAGACACTGCCAGAGTTTTCGCAACACCCGGAACACCTTCGAGCAGGACATGACCTCCTGCGAGCATCGCGATGAAGAGCTGCTTAATCAGGTGCTCCTGGCCAACCACAACCTTCCCCAGCTCCGCGTATGCGCGCTCGAGGTCCGTGTGGTCAGTGGGCGTTGGGTAGGTCACAGAGAAACCCTTCTTTAGGTCGGTCGCCCGACCTGTAGAACACGTCGTTAGAAACTAGACGAGGCGGACAACGTTCGGTGTCATTCCGTTATAACGGACTGGCGAGATCTTAACCACAGAACCGGACTGCGGTGCCTCAATCATCTTGCCATCGCCCAGGTAGATAGCGACGTGGCCATGACCATTCGGGCCCCAGAACAGCAGGTCACCACGCTTCATCTGAGATGCCGGGTAGTGCTTTCCGCGCTGGTACTGGTAGCCGGTGTAGTGAGGCAGGTCAATGCCGACAGCGGCGTAGGCGTACAGAGTCAGGCCCGAGCAGTCGAAACCAATCTTGTTGTAGTCGCCGTGGGAGTCAGCTACTCCGCCGTCGCGGATGCCCTTGGTCGGGCCGTTGGCGTTGCCGCCACCCCATGCGTATGGGACACCGAGCTGCCCCATCGCACGTGCGATGACAGTCTCAACCTTCTGGCTGGAAGAACCCGAGGTGCTCTGACCGG
Source organism: Corynebacterium sp. HMSC063G05 (assembly GCF_001810555.1). Lineage (NCBI taxonomy): Bacteria > Bacillati > Actinomycetota > Actinomycetes > Mycobacteriales > Corynebacteriaceae > Corynebacterium > Corynebacterium sp. HMSC063G05. The sequence goes on from NZ_KV801839.1 coordinate 93,141, forward strand.
TCTCCGGATTCGTTGGCGCCACAGTCTGTGCCGGGGTGCCGCTTGACGACGAGCTGCCGGTGCTAGACGATTCCGAAGTCTCGGTGGACTCAGAGGAGTCCGAAGATTCGGTCGTCTCAGAGGAACTGGTGGAGCCGGTGGAGCTGCTAGAGCCAGTGGAGCCGGTGGAGCTGCTCGAACCAGCCGAGTCGGTAGAGCTGTTAGAACCAGTGGAGCCAGTGGAGCCAGTGGTGCTAGAGCTTTCATCTGTGGACTCAGAAGAGGAATCCTCATCAGTCTGGTTCGACTGCGCCTCTGCGCGAGTCTTAGCTGCGGCTTCCTCAGCGGCCTTCTTGGCAGCGGCGTCTTCCGCTTCCTTGCGGGCCTGCTCGTTCTCATAATTCTGGCGCTGGGAGTTCAGCTCGTTGACCGCGTTTCGGGCTGCATCCAAAGATGCCTTTGCGGCATCGCGATCGACCTGAGCCTGCCGGTAATCAGCTTGCTCCTTCTGAAGCTCCTCGTTTGCCTCGGAGTACGCGTTCTGAGCATCGGTGTTTCGCTGATTTGCGGTGGCCTCCGCCTGCTGAGCCTCGTCACTCTTCTTGCGAAGCGTGGACTCCTGGTTAGCAGCCTCGGTGCGATTCTTATCCAGAGAGTCAACGGTCTGCTCTTGACGATCCGCTTCGCGACGCAAGGCGGACAGGCGGTTAATAGCCTCGGATGCATCTCGCGCACCCTCGAGAATCGAGCCACTGGAACGTCCCTGGCGCATGATGGTGCGGGCTAGCTCGTCGAACTGCTTCTGGGCACTAGCGAGCTCAGCGCGGGAACGGTCGAGTTGGGTTCGCGCCTCGTCGACCGCCTCGCGCGCACGGTTAGCGGCATCTCGAGCGTTCTCAAGGTCCACCATGGCCTTGTTGACATCCTCGCGGAGAGTGCCCATGCGTAGCTCGAGGTCAGATACCCGGCGCTCGCTGGAAGTTACCTCGGCGACCAGGGACTGCAAGTACGACTCGGCGTTAGAGGCCGCCTCACGCGCTTGACGGATCTGGGCGTCGCTCGGATTCAGTGGTTGTGCAGCTGCGACCTGAGTGTTCGTCGCCAGAAGACCCGCCGTGATAATACCGGCAATTGGACGAGTCCAATATGATGCACGGACTTTGCGATTACTCGGCACCGCGTTACTCCTACATTTCTCCTATGGGTGCGTTCACGCCTCAGAATCGACACCAGCGACTTCCCCATCGTTGGATATCTTCCCATTGTTGCCTCCAGGTCTTGAGTGGAACATCGAAAAACGTCGAACCGAAACCAGAACCAAAAGCAACAGCGGCGCTCCCGCGAGTTTTCATTGGTCAATACTGGACCCTTGAGTCCACTATTGGCATCACGAAGCACTTTACGGGTCAAAAAGCTCTAAAAAAACATAAGTAACAAAATTACCAACTGTCCCCCACTTTGTAACCGTTTCGTTATATGCCGTGGCCTGCGGTTATGATGAGCCCCAGTTTTCTGTGTGAATTATGTCACTATGTGATGACTTATCGGCGTGCCGGACTGCCGCGGACCTTTACCTGGGGTAACGGGCATAAGAAAAGGTCAAGCGCTCATGCTTGACCTTGGCGAAAATCGTTGACACGGTTACGGCGACTGCAACAGTGTTATCCAATTGAGATAGTGACTGAGTTCTCCACTGCTACCAGTTTTTGGGGCATTTACCCTGTCCCTTGCCGTGGGGTGGAAAACCGGGGACGGTGAATGTATTCAGTGGGGCCGTTAACTCCAGCGTCCGTCGTAAAGCGAACTCTTAGGCGGTTGGGCGTGTGTGTAGCCAGTAGAACGTCAGCCCGACGAAGAGTGCGACGATAACGACGCCTGCGATGAGGCTGTAAAGAGTCCACGGAACGACGTAGTTAGTGAGCTCGTGCAAATAGGCATCGAGACCCGCCGGATAGTCTCGCGGAGTCTCCATCATTGCGTGGTCGGCGCGTTCAATGGCTGCGCGGGGGAAATCGGCAGATGCGGTGGCCACATTGCCCGGTGTGCGCACGACAGTCGTTCCGCCGACTTGGTCCGCTACTTGGCGGGCAAAGGAAAAGATGTCGGTGTTCTTTTGTTCGGCGACGGGGTAAATCTTCTCGCTATCTAGGTAGATGATATTGAAATTGGGCACCCCCCGATTTGCTGCATCGTCGACAATTGGCTGGACCGCTTCTCGGAGCTGTGGGTTATTTGTCACGATGTTGTCGGTGCGTAGCTGAGCGACCACCTTCGCGACGGTTTCTTTCGCTGCCTGTGAATCTGCTGGCGTATGCATTAATTGCCTTCCGTATCGTGCTCCTGTTTTGCGTGAGAATGGTTTCCACGCGCCCCAATTTGGCGGAGATGCTGCTTCGTTTGTCCTATCTATAATGGCCTGCTCTGGATGTGAACGGGGGTAGCGTGACTCGGCGCGCCGCGAGCAATCTACATACAGAACGTTCGTACTGTTATTGTTGATGCAAGGACGGTAACGCTTCCTTAAAAACGTGTGTGTGGGCTCGTGTGCCCCGCGTCGTGATTATTGCTTTAATTGGTTGATAAGGGGCGGCGTGATCGCACCTATGCCTTGTGGAGAGCCGAAATTCGAGTGCCGGACTCTTCAGTTAAGGCGACAATTCACCCGAATAGAAATGGAGCTGACTGTGGCTGAAAGCAAGAACTCTTTCAACGCCCTGCGCAAGCTTGAGGTCGGAGACAAGTCTTATGACTACTTCGCTCTTGACGCCGTGCCGGGTATGGAGAAGCTGCCTTACTCGTTGAAGGTTCTCGGTGAGAACCTGCTGCGCAACGAAGATGGCGCCAACATCACTGAGGAGCACATCAAGGCTGTCGCCAACTGGGTTCCTTCGGCTGATCCGTCGATCGAGATTCAGTTCACCCCTGCTCGCGTTATTATGCAGGACTTCACCGGCGTCGCCTGTGTTGTTGACCTGGCTACCATGCGTGAGGCTGTTAAGACTCTCGGCGGCGACCCGGATCAGGTTAACCCGCTGAACCCGGCAGAGATGGTCATCGACCACTCGGTCATCATCGAGGCCTTCGGTAGCGAAGACGCTCTGGCTAAGAACGTCGAAATTGAGTACCAGCGCAATGATGAGCGCTACAAGTTCCTCCGTTGGGGTACTGGCGCATTCTCCAACTTCCGCGTTGTTCCTCCGGGAACCGGTATTGTCCACCAGGTCAACATCGAGTACCTGGCTCGCGTTGTCTTCGAGAACAACGGCCTGGCATACCCGGACACCTGTGTTGGTACTGACTCTCACACGACCATGCAGAACGGCCTGGGCATCCTGGGCTGGGGTGTCGGTGGTATTGAGGCTGAGGCCGCAATGCTTGGCCAGCCAATCTCCATGCTCATTCCGCGCGTCGTTGGCTTCAAGCTGACTGGCGACATTCAGCCGGGTGTTACCGCAACCGACGTTGTGCTCACCGTCACCGATATGCTGCGCCAGCACGGCGTCGTCGGCAAGTTCGTAGAGTTCTACGGCGCTGGCGTCTCCAAGCTGCCGCTGGCCAACCGTGCGACCATCGGTAACATGTCGCCAGAGTTCGGTTCCACCGCCGCAATCTTCCCGATCGACGATGAGACCGTCAAGTACCTGGCCCTGACTGGCCGTGACAAGGAGACCCTGGAGCGCGTCGAGGCTTACGCCAAGGCTCAGGGCATGTGGTTGGACGAGAACACTCCGGAGGCTGAGTACTCCGAGTACCTCGAGCTGGACCTGTCCACCGTCGTTCCGTCCATCGCTGGCCCGAAGCGCCCGCAGGACCGCATCGAGTTGGCTTCCGCCAAGGAGCAGTTCCGCAAGGACCTGCACAACTACTCCGACGGCGAGATTAAGGGCGCTGTCAAGGCTTCCGCACCGACCTCCGAGCTGGCCGCAGACTACAACGAGTCCCGCGAGGGCCACGGCGAGTCCGCCGCTAACGGCGCTGAAGGTCGCCCGAGCTCCCCGATTACCGTCACTTCCCCGAAGGGCGGCGAGTACACGCTCGACCACGGTATGGTCGCTATCGCTTCCATCACCTCTTGTACCAACACCTCCAACCCGTCGGTCATGATTGGTGCTGGTCTGTTGGCACGCAAGGCAGTCGAGAAGGGTCTGCAGGCTAAGCCGTGGGTCAAGACCATTTGTGCTCCGGGCTCCCAGGTTGTTAACGGCTACTTCAAGCGTGCTGACCTGTGGAAGGACCTCGAGGCTCTGGGCTTCTACCTGTCCGGCTTCGGTTGTGCAACCTGTATCGGTAACTCCGGTCCGCTGCCGGCTGAGATTTCCTCCGCCATCAACGAGGCCGACCTGGCTGCTACCGCGGTTCTGTCCGGTAACCGTAACTTCGAAGGCCGCATCTCCCCTGACGTGAAGATGAACTACCTGGCCTCCCCGATCCTGGTTATCGCCTACTCGATCGCCGGTACCATGGACTTCGACTTTGAAACCGACGCCCTGGGTCAGGACGCAGAGGGCAACGATGTCTTCCTGCGCGACATTTGGCCGTCCACCGAAGAGATCGAAGCAACCATCGAGGCCTCCATCTCTTCCGAGCTGTACGACGAGGACTACAAGGATGTCTTCGCTGGTGACGAGCGCTGGCAGAACCTGCCGACCCCGGAGGGCAAGACCTTCGCTTGGGACGACAAGTCCTCCTACATCCGCAAGGCACCGTACTTCGACGAGATGGAAATGGAGCCGGCACCGGTTTCCGACATCAAGGGCGCTCGCGTCCTTGCTGCCCTGGGTGACTCGGTGACTACCGACCACATCTCCCCGGCTTCCTCCATTAAGCCGGGCACCCCGGCTGCTCAGTACCTCGACTCCATGGGCGTTGAGCGCAAGGACTACAACTCCCTGGGTTCCCGTCGTGGTAACCACGAGGTCATGGTGCGCGGCACCTTCGCTAACATCCGCCTGCAGAACCAGCTGCTTGACGGTGTTACCGGTGGCTACACCCGCGACTTCACCCAGGAGGGTGGCCCGCAGGCCTTCATCTACGACGCTGCCATGAACTACAAGGAGGCTGGCACTCCGCTGGTCGTCGTTGGTGGTAAGGAATACGGCACCGGTTCCTCCCGTGACTGGGCAGCTAAGGGCACCCTGCTACTGGGCGTCAAGGCTGTTATCGCTGAGTCCTTCGAGCGTATCCACCGCTCGAACCTCATCGGCATGGGCGTTGTTCCGCTGCAGTTCCCGGAGGGTGAGTCCTGGAAGTCCCTGGGTATCGATGGCACTGAGACCTTCGACATCGCTGGTCTGGAGGAGCTGAACAACGGCTCCATCCCGAAGACCGTCAAGGTTACGGTTACCAAGGAAAACGGCGAGTCCTTCGACTTCGACGCTGTGGTCCGCATCGATACCCCTGGTGAGGCTGACTACTACCGCCACGGCGGTATTCTGCAGTACGTCCTGCGCAACATGATCAAGGGCAACTAGTTTCCCTTTGACTCGTGCGCGCTAGGGCTTGTTACAAGCAGCGCTTCTAGAGGCCGGTAGGTAGCGCTAGCCCGCGGATTCATACCCCACGGGCTAGCGCCCTGCCGGCCTCGGGTTTCTCTACCCCAACCAAAATGAGGCTTGGGAAGTATAGGAATGGCGCTGCCACGTCATGCAGTGAAACATGTCCCTGGGCGTCGCCGGCAAGAAAAGAGTTTCCTTATGCCAAAAGTGAGTAACCAGGATTTAGCTCAACGGCGGCACGAAATTCTCGACGGCGCTCGGCAGTGCTTTGCAGAATTCGGCTACGACGGCGCAACGGTCTCTCGTCTGGAGTCCGCTACCGGTAAGTCTCGCGGTGCTATTTTCCATCACTTCGGATCCAAAGAAGGTCTGTTCTTAGCATTGGCCGAAGAAGATGCCGCAAATATGGCGGAAGTCGCGGAGGCTTCCGGCTTAGTGGAAGTAATGCGTGATATCGTGGCGAACCCAGACAAGCATGGCTGGCTGGGAACTCGCCTTGAGATTGCCCGTCGCCTTCGCAGCGATCCGGAGTTTAAGGGCCAATGGTTGGGCCATCAGGATCAATTGGATGACGCTGTTGCCCACCGATTGACCCAGACATCCTCATCCGGCTCCCTACGGTCGGATTATTCGGTTCGCACGATGCAGCTTTTTCTCGAGCTGATGCTCGATGGCATCATCGTTCGTCTGGCATCTGGTCGCACTGTCGACGAATTGGATTCCGTGCTTGATTTAGTTGAAGACAGCTTACGGCGCAAGGACTAGCCACTCAGGCTAGGCCTGATAGCGTTACGTACCACCCGCTCCCCTAATACGGGAGCGGGTTTCGGCTTTCTGCCGTGCATTTACCCCGTTTGACCGGTGAAGATGCATAGATTTCACTCAATATGGACTAAGCTGTCTATTTATGAGTGTGGGTAAGTTTTTGTTGGTGGCGCTCCGCCCCGCAGATGGTGCGGGGCAAGCCGAGTACCAGGACTTTCTGGATTCCACCGGGCTTGAGCCCAGCCAGTTGGATCTGTTTACCATCGACGCTGTCGGCGCTAAGTTGCCCGACCTGACCTCCTATGACGGCGTATTTGTCGGAGGCAGCCCATTTAACATCACCGACCTTGAGCATTCGGGTTTGCAGAAGTATTCGCACGATGTGCTTTACGACGTACTTAGGAGTCCTGTCCCCGCACTGCTTATCTGCTACGGCGCTAGCTACACAGCCTTTACTTCGGGTGGTTTGGTTAACCTGCGCCACGGCGAAGTAGCGGGTTCTACCCGGGTAGAGCTCACCGAAGCCGCCACTCAAGATCCAATAGCTTCGGTGTTGCCTCCGGTTTTTTATGCGTTGACTGGCCACAAGGAATCCGTTGCGGAACTTCCCAATCACGCAACTTTGCTTGCCACAGGTCCAACCTGTCCGGTGCAGATGTACTCGATCGGATCGAATAACTGGGTTACCCAATTTCATCCGGAGATGAATGCTAACGGACTGCTCCGCAGAATGTCTTTCTACACCGACGTCGGTTACTTTGACCCGTTGGAAGTCGACGCGATTCGACTAAAGGTATCTGATGTGGACCTCCAGGCCGTCTCGTCAATCATCCCCCGATTTATGCACGTATGTACGCATGCAGCCAATCCGAGCCTGCTAGTGGTGCAGTAGTCTCCGTCCCCCTCTAGCTCCCTTTTTCACGAAATTTGTTCCCGCAAATGTCTACCTCCGCCAAGCCCTTCCTCTTGCTTTCCACACGCGGCGAAGATGCCGCAGCTCACGCTGAACATCTCTCATTTGCCAGGAGGTGTGCATTGGCGCCGGCAAAGTTGCATCAAATTCGCCTGGAACAGTCTCGTCCGGGGAATCTGAATCTAGATAACTACTCGGGCGTAATCGTTGGCGGAGGACCCTTTAACGCCTCTGATGACGATAAGAGCTATCTACAGAAGGAAGTCGAGACCTGGTTCGAGGATTTGTTGGCAGAAGTGCTCGAACGAGACTTCCCCTTCTTCGGAGCTTGTTATGGCGTCGGCCTGCTCGGTACTGCTGGCCATGGCCGTGTCTCCCGCAAGCACGGGGAGCAGGCAGCTGTAATCGAAGTAGCTGCAACTCCAGATGGCGAATCAGATCCAATTCTTGATGGTTTACCGGCCCACTTTCACGCCATCGTCGGCCACAAGGAGGCCATCGAAGAACTGCCTGGCGACGCTACGTTGTTGGCAACTGGAAAGGACTGCCCCGTACAGATGTTTCGGTTGGGCCGCAATGCATATGCGACGCAGTTTCACCCGGAATTAGATGCCAACACGTTTGCCCAGCGTCTCCAGATTTACGCAAATGAGGGCTACTATTTACCAGGAACAGATCTTAAAGCGGTGTCGGCCGCGCGACAGTTGGATGTTGCTCGAAGTGGGCGTATTCTTCAGAATTTCGCTCGGCTTCATACCGCATGTAGAGACTAATTAGTTTTATCTAGTGGCAATAAGCAAAAGGAATGTGATTGTCGCATGGAGAGGTGGAATCCCGATTCGGCACTTGCCGGACAGTCACCATCAATTGAAATGTCTGTGCTGCGATCCGGCGCGATTATTATTGCCGTCACCGGCTTTTTGTGGCAGGTTGAATCGGCTGTTCGTTCTGTCCCCTTTGAAAACTTTCTGAGCCACTGGTTCCCTTTTGCATCACTGCTCATATTCATTCTCAGCGATATGTTGCTGATTTGGGCTGTGATTAATAATACGCGGCGAGGCCTTATTACCGCACTGCGTGTGCCGATGTACATCATGTTGGTTTTCCTGATGTTGGTTTCAACCTATTGGGATCTCCCTCATAACGTCGTTGGAAATGCGCTCTGGTATAGCCCATTTTCAGGTTTAGCCCTCGCTGCATTTGCTCTGACAGTGCCACTCCACATCAGTTTGTCCGTGATGGTATTTGTTCCCGGACTTATTGCGGTCATTAATTCGTGGTTGCTGGGACACACTTTTTGGCTCGACATGTTGTCGGATGTCGGATTCAATCTCATCAACACTTTTCCATTTGTGATTATTGCGGGCTCTGCACAACCCGTCGCAAGGCTTATTGACTTCACCTACGAGAACTCTCGAAAGGTGAATGAGAGAGCGGAGCGCATGCGTGTCCGCGGCGAGGCGATGAGCAGCTTCAACGCCTATGTCCATGACTATGTATTGGCCGCATTGTCTGCAATTGGTAAGGGCTCTAAGATTGACTTCTCGCTAGACGAGCAGACTGGGCTGTTTTTCTCGCCTCGGCAAACAGTAAGCGGTAGAACTTTTGCTGAGGCTGTACGGGCGCAATTGATGTCGGTGAGCCCCGACATTTCGGTAACGCTAGACACCAGCGAAGAAGGCGGTCCAGTTCGGCTGCCAGGAGAAGTTGCTAACACGTTCCTATTAGCCGCAACCGAGGTGGCAAATAATGCCAAGCGTCACGCAGGTGCCGGAGCGGAAAAGAAATGCCACATTCGTGTTGCCTCAGGAGAGGCGTCCATTGATTTTCGTGACGATGGCACCGGGTTCGACCCCGAGGGAATTGACCCGCATCGTGCAGGTATCCGGTTGAGCGTTAAAGGGCGAATGGAGGCCCTTCGCGGTGGAGATGCTCTCGTTAATTCAACGCCTGGGAAAGGTACTCAGGTTATTCTCAAATGGCACGGTAATACCTCTCCTGTGGAAGAGGAAGATGTAGTCGATTCCTCCGCTCACACGACATCGCTGTATGACCTCATGGGAATGTCAATTGTTTTTTCCTGGCAGTTCTACGGCGCGATCGTCGGCGTGTTGTTCATGGTTCTAGTCAGTAATGGACAATTATTTACCGCGGCCGGGCAAATCAGTCTGGCATTAGCGATCGGCCTTCTCGGGCTGATTATGTATGGCCGCCATTCACAATTGCCGTTAGCCCGTGCAATCGTAACTGGTGTCGCGATCGTTGTATTAGCTGTGGTGGGGCTCTACCAGCCCATTCCAAATAATTTGGAATGGTCGTATTTCTGGCACTTTAGCTTAATTTCTTTTGCATCTGCATTGCTCGCCATCCGCGGCCGCCCCTGGGTTGCGCTGAATTCAGTGCTCGGTGGCGCGATCATGGTGGAGCTTCTCAAGTTCTTCCCCTTTGCCCCCTCGGATACGACCCACATCAGTATCTCTGGAGTTGACCTGTTAGTTCGCTCCGTGATGTTGGTCGCGGGAATTTTGACGTCCATCATGGTCCGCTTTTTTATGCGCACCGTTCCGCAGTCTATTCAGGATTATAATCGTGCGCTGTACGCTGCCGGGGCCGCCAAAGAGTACGAAATTAGCAGCCAGAGTAACTACGAATGGCTGCAGCGCCGGGTCGGCCCCATTTTTAGCGCCGCTGCAGTTTTGGAAGAACCGACCCCGCGACTGCAGTTGCGTGCGCGGCTTACAGAGCAGCTTCTCCGAGACGTCCTACGTTCGCCGCATCTAAATGTTGGGTCCCTTCACCAAGCTGTTTGGGACGCCCGCGCAAGAGGTGTTCATGTCCGGCTCCTCGATGACCGCAATCACACGCAGGCCGTTTCCGATAGCACCGATGTGCGCCGTATCCCGCTTGTCGACGACGATTCCGCGGTGGCCAAGTTGATGCCGAACTTCCTCGAAGCAATCGATAACGCCGAAGAAGGATCGGTAACAATTCGCCTATTGCCCCCGGGCAGACGTGCATTTGCATCTATTTCTGATGACAATGGAGTGCAAAGGTTTGATGAAGCCGGTGAGAGGATAGTGATGTCACGTGACTAGGGAGAATATTGCGGGAATGAGCAATGCTTCCATCGACGTCTCGGCTGCAATTGACTCCGACAACATCGGAGATTACAGCGTGCAGTCGGATCGTTTGCTTCGCGTTGCTGCGATTGATGATCATGCCTTGACTCTGCAGGGGCTCGAAACCCTGCTTTCTGCAGAGCCAGACTTTGAGCTCGTCGGCTGTTATCAAACTGTGCCGGAGCTACTGGCCGATGTGGGCACCGATGACCGCCTGGATGTGGTCGTGCTGGATCTACGGCTGGCGGATAATTCAGATCCAGCGCAGAACGTTCTCTCGCTGGAATTGGTTACCGATCACGTGCTCATCCTCTCGTCAGCTGAAAGCCCATACCTTGTCCGAAAGGCAGTGCGTACCGGAGTGATGGGGGTTGTGCAAAAATCGGAAACCCCGGAGACAATCGTGTCTGCAGTACGGCTGGCGGCACTTGGCAAGGGCGCGCTGACTACAGAATGGGCATCGGTAGTTGACTCTGATCCCCTGCTCGACTCTGTCGATCTGTCAGAACGCCAGCGTGAGGTACTGGAGCTTTACGCCTCCGGTGAGTCGACGAAGCGAGTCGCGTCGATGACAGGGCTGACACCGAACACCGTGTTGGACTACTTGGGTCGTATTCGAGCCAAGTATGCGGCAGCTGGCCGGGCCGAGAACAGCCTTAACAAGTCGGAGATGTATAGGCTCGCTCAGCAGGACGGTTACCTGCCAGGGCCAATGGATCCGTCTTAAGCCAGCTCGACGATTTCCATGTAGTCGTCGCTCCAGAGGTCTTCGGTGCCGTCGGGAAGCACGATGACGCGCTCGGGCTCTAGCGCCTTGACCGCACCTGGATCGTGGGTAACCAGAACGACGGCCCCGGTGTAAGTGCGAAGTGCATCGAGAACCTGTTCGCGGGACTGCGGGTCGAGGTTGTTAGTGGGCTCGTCGAGAAGCAGGACGTTTGCGCGGGAGCTAACCAGCGTCGCCAGCGCCAGACGCGTCTTCTCACCACCGGAGAGGGTTCCCGCTGGCTGCTGCAGCTTGTCGCCGGAGAACATAAAGGCACCGAGCAGGCTCCGCAGTTCCGGCTCGTTGACGTCAGGGCAGGCGTAGACCGTGTTTTCCCAGACAGTCTTGTCCGGGTCAATCGTGTCGTGCTCCTGGGCGAAATAGCCGATGCGCAGGCCGTGGCCGGAGACAATGCCGCCTTCGCCATCGGTGCGCTCCACACCGGCGAGTAGCTTCAGCAGCGTCGTCTTACCAGCACCATTGAAGCCGAGGACAACCACGCGGGAACCCTTGTCAATCGCAAGATCAACACCGGCGAAGACCTCCAACGAACCATACATCTTGGTCAGTCCCGTGGCGTTGAGCGGAGTCTTGCCACAGGGCGCAGGCTCTGGGAAGGAGATGTGGGCGACCTTGTCCTCGACACGGACCTCGTCGAGACTGTCCATCATGCGCTCAGCACGAGCCACCATCTGCTTGGCCGCACGAGCCTTCGTCGCCTTCGCGCCTAGCTTCTCGGCCTGCTTGCGCAGTGCGCTGGCCTTCTTCTCCGCGTTAGCGAATTCACGGCGACGTCGAGCCTCATCGGTCGCGCGTGCCGACAGGTAGTTCTTCCAGCCCATGTTGTACACATCAGCTTCGGCGCGCACCGCATCGAGGAACCAGACTTTGTTACACACGGCCTCGAGCAGCTCGACATCGTGCGAAATCATGATCAAGCCGCCCTCATGCTTACTGAGGAATTCGCGCAGCCAGGTAATCGAATCCGCATCGAGGTGGTTCGTCGGCTCGTCGAGAAGCAGCGTCGTGGCGGACTTGCCCGAGCCTTCGGTAGCGGCGAAGAGAATCTGAGCAAGCTCGACGCGGCGGCGCTGACCACCCGAAAGCGTCTTCAGCGGCTGGTCGAGTACGCGCTCCGGCAACCCCAGCGCGTCGCAAATGCGGGCTGCCTCGGCGTTCGCCTCGTAGCCGCCGAGGTCGTGGTAGCGCTCCTCGAGACGCGAAAACTTCCGAATCGCCGCATCGCGTTTCGTGTCGGTGGTCGCGGTCTCCATGATCTCCTGTTGGCGATCCATGCTGCGGCGGATTTGGTCAAGACCTCGCGCCGACAGCACACGGTCGCGGGCGGAGATGTCGATGTTGCCCTCGCGCGAGTCCTGTGGCAGGTAACCAATCGAGCCAGAGCGCACTACTGAACCGCCGTAGGGTTCAGTTTCACCGGAGAGAATACGCATAGTCGTCGTTTTGCCAGCACCATTTCGCCCGACGAGTCCAATCCGGTCTCCCGGCTGGACGCGCAGCTGCTCACCCGGCGCAGTGAGCAGGGTACGGGCGCCGACTCGGACTTCAAGGTCATGGGTCACAATCACGAACGAGTAGCCTACCAGTTATGACTTCATTTCCCGTGACCGCCTCCGTCGTCGGCCTCGGGCCCGCCGGAAGAATCGCCGCCCACCGCGCATCCGCTCGCGGCTGGGATGTCACCGCTTATGACCCCGCCGGTGGCACACTGCCCTCGACGATCGGCTTGTGGTGCGACCAACTCCCCGACTGGTTGCCCAGCGACTTCCTCGCCGCCACTTTTCAACCCAGCGTCATTCTTGCCGACGGCACCGAACGTCAGCTTGCCCGCAACTACGGCGTTGTTAACAAGGACTGCCTGCAAGAACTTGGCGGTTTCCACATAGAACGCCGCGCACTCACCGATTCCGAAACCACGGGTACTGACATCACAATTGTCACCACCGGGCGCACGCACGCCGCAGTCGGGCGAGGTGGGCAGGTACGGCAGCTCGCCATCGGGCACATCTTTTCGCTTGACGACGTCCCCAGCGACCACCGCCGCGCAGTCCTCATGGACTTCACTCCGGCTGAACCGGTTGACCCAGCGACAGAGCCGGCTAGTTTCTCCTATCGCATTTTCTTGGATGACAGGACCTTCCTCATTGAAGAGACTATCCTCGCTACTCCGACTCCTATGGTTGACGGGTATCGTGGCGAAGCCGGTGCGCCAGTCGGCAGCGGCGGTGAGGCCGATGACTCCGTACTTCTAGCGCTGTTGCGTAGACGCCAAAGTGTACGGTTGAAGTCCTTGGGGCTTTCGGAAGATCTGGCCATCGACGAAGAAGTGGTGTCCTTTCCCCTATTGGCAAACCTTCCCTCTCGCTGTGGTGCCTTGACGCACAGTGGACCATCCATGGGCACCCTCTTCGGCTTTGCTGGTGGTTGGATGCATCCTGCCACTGGTTACTCGGTGGGTTCGGTTATCGAAGATGTCGACCGCTTCTTGGCCGATATGGAAAAGAAGGGAAGCCGGACGCTGGGGACGTCGTTAAGCATGCGATTGCAGCGATGGCTACGCGAACGTGGGCTCGCGGCGTTGCTGGGGTTCGATGCACGACAGACGGGTGCGTTTTTTCGGGCGTTCTTTTCGTTGCCGGAAAAGGACGTGTTTGCCTATTTGATAGGGACATCCCCACTGACGACGCTTCGCGCTATGGCGAAAGTGGCCGTGCCTTTGCTGAAAATGAGTCCGCGTACGTGCGGAAAGCTCATCGCAGGGTTTGTGCGGGGACCTGGGAGATGGAGAACTCGTTGACCGGGAGTATATACATCAGCCGATTTGTGGGGTGATACCAACAATTAAAGCGGTGTGGTTTTTGCATTCACCGGAGTACAAACGCTTATGATAAATGAATGACTTCGACGCAATCTGAGGAGACTTCCTCACAAAACCATAAGCTTCAGCGCAGGCTGAGAGCTCGCCACCTGAACATGATTGCCATTGGTGGTGCCATTGGTACGGGCCTGTTTGTTGCCTCCGGTGCGACCATTTCGCAGGCCGGTCCAGGCGGTGCGCTTATCGCTTACGCTCTTATCGGCATCATGGTGTGGCTGGTTATGCAGTCTCTCGGCGAGATGGCCGCTTACCTGCCGGTGCCCGGTTCCTTCCAGGAGTACGGTCGCCGATACGTCTCAGAATCCTTCGGCTTTGCCATGGGCTGGAACTACTGGTTTAACTGGGCGATTACTGTGGCCGCAGAGCTCGTCGCTGCTGCGCTGGTGATGCGCTATTGGTTCCCGGATGTGCCTTCAATCATCTGGTCCGCGCTCTTCCTCGCGATTCTATTCGGGCTGAATGCCCTGTCCGCACGTGCATTCGGCGAGGGTGAGTTCTGGTTTGCGACCATCAAGGTCATTACCGTCATCGTCTTCCTCGTTCTTGGTGTCGGCATGATTTTCGGCATCTTGGGTGGGTCCTCCCCCGGCTTCGAAAACTGGACCACGGGCGACGCCCCATTCGTCAATGGCGGAATGGGACTGTTGGCTGTCTTCGTTGTAGCTGGATACTCCTTCCAGGGCACCGAGATGGTTGGCGTAGCAGCAGGTGAGGCTGAAGATCCTGAGCGTACGATTCCCCGCGCGATTCGCACTATCTTCTGGCGTATCCTGCTGTTCTACATCGGTGCCATCGCTGTTATTGGTTTCCTTATTGCGTACACGGACCCGAATCTTCTGAATGCCGCCGAGGACAATATTTCCATTTCACCGTTCACCCTGGTCTTTGAACGCGCAGGTATCGCGATTGCCGCTGGCCTGATGAACGCCGTTATTCTGACTTCGGTGTTGTCCGCGGGTAACTCCGGTATGTATGTGTCCACTCGTATGCTGTTTTCCCTGGCCCGTCAGGGACACGCTCCGCGTTACTTTGGCAAGCTTTCTGGGCATGGCGTTCCGCTGCGCGCTCTGATTGCCACCGCTGTCATCGGTATGGCTGGCTTCATTACCTCATTGGTAGGCGATGGTGTGGCGTACACCTTCTTGCTGACGCTGTCTGCGCTCGCGGGCTTTATCACCTGGTTTGGTATCTCTTTCAGCCACTACCGCTTCCGCAAGTGTCTGAAGGCCCAGAATATCCCGTTGGATTCGCTTCCCTACAAGGCGAACTTTTTCCCCGCCGGTGCTGTGCTGGCACTGATTATGTGCTTCTTTGTGGTGGCCGGACAGGCACTTGATCCGATTCGCACTGGCGAGAATATCTTCGCTATCCTCACTCCGTACCTGGGTATCCCGGTCTTCGTCCTGCTGTGGTTTATCCATAAGAAGGTCACGGGCTCCAAGCTCGTTGACCCGGCCACCGCAGACATGACTCGCGAATAGCTGCGAAGAGCTGTGAATAGATGCGAGTAGCTATGCATCTCGCATCTAACTCTCACAACTTGGATTAGCAGTCGAAGACAATAGCGACCCCGCTTGGCACTTTTCAGTGCCAGGTGGGGTCGTTTTTAGCTCCGAGTCGGACAGCTTGAAAAAATTGCGGGGATGCTCGTGTGAATACGGGCTGCAGATGTGAAACTGTGCAAGTTTATGACGCTTTCAGGCCATTTTTTGAGCCATTTTTGACATAAATGCAGTCAGTAACTCGCATCGCCCTACCGATCCCGGCCATAAACGCAGTCAGCAACTCAAAAAACAAACGAAAAAGTGCCTAGCTGAACGAGCCAGGAGCTCGTCGCCAAGCACTTTTAACGTAGCGGTTCTCTAATCACCGCTGTCACTGATCATCTAGACCGAGAAACCGAGAGCGCGCATCTGCTCGCGGCCGTCCTCAGTGATCATGTGTGGGCCCCATGCCGGGGACCAGACCCAGTTGAGGCGGAAGTCGCGGATACCCTCGACCTTCATAACCTCGGAGGCAGTCTGGTCGGTGAGCATATCGGTCAGCGGGCAGGCCGGGGACGTGAGTGTCATGAAGATAGCGGCAATGTCGCCTTCTTCAATCCAGATGTCATATACCAGGCCCAGGTCCACGACGTTGACTCCGAGTTCCGGGTCAACAACCTCGTACATTGCCTCTTCAACCTGGATAGCCAGCTTGTTATCGGCTTCGGTCTGCTCCGGTGCCGGCGGGACGGTGATGGACTCGTACTCATCCCCCTCATCAATGGGAGCACCAGTAGTCATGGTGTCCTCGTCGACAGCATCAGGCTGTGCGGGCGAGGTGGCGTCATTAGCGATTGGTTCAGTCATGGCGATGGCCTTCCTCGTCATTGGTAACGGTTACAGTCGCGGTACCAACGCCGTTGCCTTCAGCAGCGTTGGCCAGGGCCTCAGCGGTTGCGGCCTGGAAAGCTTTCCATCCGAGAAGTGCGCACTTCACGCGGGCGGGGTACTTAGAAACTCCAGCGAAGGCAATCCCATCGCCGATAATGTCCTCATCGCCCTCAATCTTGCCTCGGGACGTGACCATCTTCTCGAACTCGGCAAGCTTGGCCATGGCCTCGTCGACAGTCTTGCCGACAATCTCCTCAGCCATAACTGAGGTGGAGGCTTGCGAGATAGAACAGCCCACGGCGTCATAGGAGACGTCATTGACGACGGTGAGGTCGTCGTTCAGAGTGACGCGAAGCGTGAGTTCATCGCCACACGACGGGTTGACGTGATGCACTTCCGTATTGAAAGGCTCCCGCAAACCCGCATGCTGCGGATGCTTGTAGTGATCCAGGATAACTTCCTGGTACATCTGCTCGAGCTTCATGTCCTTCTCCTTTCTTAAAGTTACGGGGTGACACCGAAGAACTTCTGTGCATGGCGCACTGCGTCGGCAAGCGCCTGAACGTCCTCTTCCGTGTTGTAGATGTAGAAGGATGCCCGGGCGGTCGACTGGGCGTTGAGGATTTGGTGAATTGGCCACGCGCAATGGTGACCGACGCGGATGCACACGCCCTGGTCGTCTAAAACCTGGCCAAGATCGTGCGGGTGAATGCCCTCAACCTTGAAGGAGACTGCAGAGCCACGCTGTTCTGGAGTAGTCGGACCGATGATGGTCACGCCATCAATTTCCTGCAGCTTCTCCAGTGCGAGCGCGGTCAGGTGGTGCTCATGAGCAGCTACCTTATCCATACCGATGGCATCCAGGTACTTCACCGCAGCACCCAGGCCGACGACCTGGGAGGTCATCATGGTACCCGCCTCGAAGCGCTGCGGAGGCGCCGCGAAGGTGGTCTTCTCCATGGTGACGACCTCAATCATCGAGCCACCAGTGAGGAACGGCGGCAGTGCCTCGAGCAGTTCCCGGCGACCGTAGAGCGCGCCGACCCCGTTGGGGCCGAGCATCTTGTGGCCGGAGAACGCCAGGAAGTCCACATCGAGCTCCTTGACGTCGACAGGCATATGCGGCACCGACTGGCAGGCATCGAGGACTACCAGCGCTCCGACCTCGCGAGCACGGCGCACCATTTCCTTCACATCGGTTACTGCACCGGTGACGTTTGACTGATGGGTAAAGGCCACAACTTTGGTCTTCTCGCTGAGCTCCAGCGAGTCCATATCAATGCGGCCGTCTTCAGTCACGCCATACCAACGCAGTGTCGCACCAGTGCGGCGAGCCAGCTCCTGCCACGGCACCAAGTTCGCGTGATGCTCCAGCTCAGTGACGACAATCTCGTCACCCTCGCCGACCTGGTACTGACCTGCGCGGTCGTCGCCAAGCACGAATGCCACTGTGTTTAACGCTTCGGTGGCGTTCTTGGTGAAGACCAGCTCGTCGTAGTCGGCGCCGATGAAGGACGCAATCGCCTCACGGGCGTCCTCATATGCATCCGTGGCCTCCTCAGCGATTTCGTAAGCGCCGCGGTGCACCGGTGCATTGTGATGAGTCAGAAACTCCACCTCAGCATCGATGACCTGCTTGGGGCGCTGCGAGGTCGCTCCGGAGTCCAGGTAGACCAGCCGCTTTCCGTCACGGACAGTGCGCGACAGAATCGGAAAGTCCTCGCGGAGTGATGGGCTGAGTAGTTCGGCGTTAGGCATTGATGTACTTCTCGTAGCCGTGCTCTTCCAGCTCGTCTGCAAGCTCCGGGCCACCGGAGGTGATGAAGCGACCATCGTGGAAGACGTGGACGAAGTCCGGCTTCACGTAGTTCAGGATGCGCTGGTAGTGAGTAATGATCAGAATGCCGCCGTCGTTTTCGTCCTGGTAGCGGTTAATGCCGTCAGAGACAACGCGCAGAGCGTCGACGTCCAGGCCGGAGTCGGTCTCGTCCAGGATAGCGAACTTCGGCTTCAGCAGGTCGAGCTGCAGAATCTCGTGACGCTTCTTCTCGCCACCGGAGAAGCCCTCGTTGACGGAGCGCTCGGAGAACGACGAATCGATCTCCAGGTCAGCCATTGCCTCACGGACCTCCTTGACCCAGTGGCGCAGCTTCGGAGCCTCGCCGCGGACAGCGGTTGCTGCAGAGCGCAGGAAGTTGGACATGGACACGCCGGTGACCTCGACCGGGTACTGCATTGCCAGGAAGAGCCCAGCGCGAGCACGCTCGTCGACGCTCATCTCCAGCACGTTTTCGCCGTCGAGGAGAATCTCGCCCTCGGTGACTTCGTAACGCGGGTGACCTGCGATGGTGTAGCTCAGGGTGGACTTACCAGAGCCGTTCGGCCCCATCACAGCGTGGGTTTCGCCGGATTTAATCGTCAGGTTGACGCCCTTCAAAATCTCCTTGGGCTCGGCGGACTCGTCGGTCGGCAGCACCTGCGCGTGGAGGTTACGGATTTCCAAAGTGCTCATAGTGAAATCTTTTCCTTTAATCGGTGTAAGTGGCCTGTCCCCCGGCACTTCCGGAGTGACAGGACGGAAAGGGTGAGAAAGAAGATAAGCGGTTAGAAGCCAGCGGTGTTGAGCTCTTCGTCAACGAGTTTTTCAAGCTTCTCACGAACGGACTCGACCGGAATCAGGTTGATGACCTCGCTGAAGAAGCCGCGAACCACCAGACGGCGAGCGGCCAGCTCCGGAATACCACGCGAGAGCAGGTAGAAGAGCTGTTCCTCGTCGAAGCGGCCAACGGTGGCAGCGTGCCCGGCACCGGCAATCTCACCGGTTTCAATTTCCAGGTTCGGAACTGCGTCGGCACGCGCGCCCTCGGTGAGCAGCAGGTTGCGGTTGAGCTCGTAGGTGTCGGTGCCCGTCGCTTCTGCACGAATGAGCACGTCTCCCACCCACGCGGTGCGGGCCTCACGATGAGCGACATTCGGCTCGCCCTGCAGCGCGCCCTTGTACATCACGTTGGAGCGGCAGTTCGGCACAGCGTGGTCGACCAGCATGCGGTTTTCAAAGTACTGACCGGCATCGGCGAAGTACACGCCCAGCAGATCGACGTCGCCGCCGGGTGCCGTGAAAGCAACGCGCGGAACGATACGGACAACCTCGCCGCCAAACGTTGCGACAGTGTGGCGCAGCGTAGCATCCCGGCCGACATGAACGTGGTGCGCCGAACCATGAACGGCATCTTCGTTCCAGTTCACCATGGTCACGACACCCAGCTTGGCGCCGTCGCCGATTACGAACTCGATGTTGTCCGCGAACGTGCCACTGCCTCGGTAGTTAATGACGCAGACGGCCTCGGCGTGAGACTGCACGTCAATGACGATATGGCCGTAGGACACGTTGTCCTCGCCCGGACCGTCGATGTCGATGACGACAGGCTCCTTGGAAACCGAGTTCTTCGCGAAGGTCACGATGTGCGCATCGTCGAAGTTGGAGTACGCCTGTGCTGCCACGCGGTCCGTTGGGGCGCCGGCGCGACCAAGGCGCTCGTCGTCACGCTTGACGACGTCCACAGCGACGCCATCCTGACCAGCAGTCTCGACCGAAATTGAGGCTGCAACCGGCTCTGCTGCGGTGCCGTTGTGGAGACCGCGGAGCTTACGCAGCGGCGTGAACTTCCACTCTTCATCCTTGCCATGCGGCACGGCGAAGTCCTCCACGTTGAAGGATGAGAAAACGTCGCCCTTGTTCGCCAGCACGCGGCGGCTATGAGCAGCCTGGTTTTCGTTGTTAATCGTCGTAGTCATTGGTATTAACCGACCGAACCTTCCATCTGCAGTTCAATGAGGCGGTTGAGCTCGAGGGCGTATTCCATCGGGAGCTCCTTGGCGATGGGCTCGACAAAGCCGCGCACGACCATGGCCATTGCATCTTCTTCCTCGATGCCGCGGCTCATCAGGTAGAAAAGCTGATCGTCAGAGACCTTGGAAACCGTTGCCTCGTGGCCGAGGGTGACGTCGTCCTCGCGGACATCCACGTATGGGTACGTGTCCGAACGTGAAATCGTGTCCACCAGGAGTGCGTCACACTCGACGTTGGAGTGCGAGTGCTTGGCACCCTTGTTGACCTGCACCAGCCCGCGGTAGGCAGCGCGGCCACCGTTGCGGGCCACGGACTTGGACACGATGTTGGAGCTCGTGTGCGGAGCCATGTGCACCATCTTGGCGCCGGTGTCCTGGAACTGGCCCTCGCCAGCCATAGCCACGGACAGCACCTCGCCCTTGGCATGCGGACCGGTCATCCACACTGCCGGGTACTTCATGGTGACCTTGGAACCGATGTTGCCGTCAATCCACTCCATGGTTGCGCCCTCTTCGCACTTGGTGCGCTTGGTAACCAGGTTGTAGACGTTGTTCGACCAGTTCTGGATCGTGGTGTAGCGGCAGCGGCCACCCTTCTTCACGATGATCTCCACAACAGCCGAGTGCAGCGAGTCGGACTTGTAAATCGGAGCGGTACAGCCCTCGACGTAGTGCACGTAGGCATCTTCGTCGACAATAATGAGCGTGCGCTCGAACTGTCCCATGTTTTCCGTGTTGATACGGAAGTATGCCTGCAGTGGGATGTCCACGTGGACGCCCTTCGGCACGTAAATGAAGGAGCCGCCGGACCAGACTGCGGTGTTAAGAGCGGAGAACTTGTTGTCACCGGACGGAATGACGGTGCCGAAGTACTCCTTAAACAGCTCCGGGTGCTCCTTGAGAGCGGTGTCGGTGTCCAGGAAGATAACGCCCTGGGCCTCCAGATCCTCGCGAATCTGGTGGTAGACAACCTCAGACTCGTACTGAGCGGCGACACCTGCGACCAGGCGCTGCTTCTCAGCCTCCGGAATGCCGAGCTTGTCGTAGGTGTTCTTAATATCCTCCGGCAGGTCTTCCCAGGTCTGGGCCTGCTTCTCGGTGGAGCGAACGAAGTACTTAATGTTGTCGAAGTCGATGCCCGACAAATCCGCGCCCCAGGTGGGCAGCGGCTTGCGGTCGAAGATTTCCAAAGCCTTCAAGCGACGTTCAAGCATCCACTCCGGCTCGTTCTTCTTAGCCGAAATATCGCGAACGACCGCTTCAGACAGGCCACGCTTCGCGGAAGCGCCAGCGGTATCCGGGTCGTGCCAACCGAACTGGTAGGCACCAATGGACTCGATAATCTCTTCGTCAGTCTGCGGAGTGGCAGCCTTCGTGGATTCAGCCACGTCGGTGGAGTTCTCATGGGCGAGGGTCATTCTCCGCTCCTTTCTTGTGGCGATTCAGTAAGTGTCTTTGTTACGGGAGTGAGTGGGATATTCGTAGTGCAGATACCGTTTCCATCAGCGATAGTCGCCAACGGTTGGGTGTGCTGACCTAATAATTTACTAACGGCTTCATGCTCCGCCGCGCAGAGCTCCGGAAACTCGGAGGCTACGTGGCTAATTGGGCAATGGTGCTGGCAAATTTGCACGCCGCCAGTGTTCTGGTTGATAGTTGCCGCGTACCCGGCCCGTCGGAAAGCATCGACGACGGCCTCTACGACCTCTTCCTTCTCTGCGTCCTGCCCCACTGGCGTGACGCCGAGCAGAATGTCATCAATGCGCTGACGGGCAAACTGGGCAACTGCCTGCTCACCACCGGCCTTGCGCAGTGCGGTCAGAGCTGCACTGGCAAGATCGTCGTAAGCGTGCCCGAATCTAGCGCGGCCCCGATCTGTCAGGCGATAGGACTTTGCTGGCCTGCCTCGGCCCCGGGGGCCGGTGCTGGGTGCCGGAGCGGTTTCGGCAAGACCTTCGTCCACCAGAATGTCAATATGACGGCGGACGCCTGCAGCGGATAGTCCCAGGGTGTCTGCGATAAAAGTCGCGGACGCCGGGTTGTGTTCCAGAAGCAATTGGAGAATGCGCTTGCGCGTATCACCATCATTGACTGTCGGCTTCCGATCTGCCATGACTGGTGAGTCACCTCCTGCGATTGGACTGCTGGATAATAATGGGTGTCTAGGTGGCTCAGCGAGGCAAGTATCCCACTTGCGCCGCTGGTGTATTAGACAACATAATTGTGTCGTAATTGGGTCACAATGTCCAACGCATTTAAATATCAATGCAACGTCGCTGATTAGAACGCCCTTTCGGCGTGTCGAATCGTCTACTATGTGACCTTGTGAAAACTAACCGACCTACCCCGCGCCGCTCGTCCACCTTCGACGACGCTCTCGGGGTGCGTGACGCCATTCCGAAGATTGGTCTGGCCGGTTCTAGGTCGGCAACCCTCCACCAGGGCTCAGAACAGCCGCTCCAACACCGCATCAATTACCGCGAACTCCGACGCTTCACCTGGCTGCGTTGGCTGGGTGCTCTCGGGGCGGTCTTTATTATGGTCGCCGGGATCGGCGCAGGCGCGACACCGGTGGTTGGAAATGAGTTTTGGGGTACACCACTTGGGCTAATCCTCGGTCGAATGTTGGTGGCAACGACAATCGTCACCTTCGTGGGCATTGGCATGTTAGTCACAGCCTGGTTGGGTGTCGGCGCTTTCGTTCTGGCCGGTGCGCGGACTCGCGTCACCGCAGTGACTACTCCGATGCTCATACGCACCTACGCGGCATGGGTATTGCCCTTGATGTTTACCGCTCCCCTGTTTACGCAGGATATCTATTCCTATTTGGCGCAGGCTGCAATTGTGGAGCGGGGTATGGATCCCTACCTCGCAGGGCCTGTTGACCTATTGGGAGCCAACGACCCACTTGCCCGATCGGTGCCATTGATTTGGTCGCACTCTCCGAGCCCATACGGCCCCACAGCCCTCGCAGTGGCATGGGGTATCGCCAAAATAACCAGCGACGGGGTGATCGCTTCCGTCTTTCTGCATCGACTCGTCGCCATTGTTTCGCTTCTCGTGGTGTCCTGGGCGCTGGTGCAGCTTGGTCGCCGCTGCGGCGTTAGCTCTCAGTTCACGCTCTGGCTGGGCACGCTCAATCCGCTGGTATTGCTGCACCTGGTGGGCGGTATCCACAATGAGGCCCTGCTGCTGGCTCTCCTGCTCGTTGGTCTCGAACTGTGTCTGCGAGCTATCCACGGCCCTGCGCAATCGATGGTGCCCGATGAGCTGCCAGAACCCGGACCGATCGGACACGAGAACCAAAGCCGAGGTAGATCGTGGGCGCTGTATGCAGGCGGTATCGTGCTCATCAGCCTCGCCGGAATGGTCAAAGTCACCGGTTTCGTGGCGCTCGGCTTTGCCGGCATGTGGCTGGCCCGAAAGTTTGGCAGCACCTGGAAGGCCGTTGCTCTTTCCGCGGTAGTGACGGGCGCAATAACCGTCGTCACGGCAGTCGTTGTTTCCTTAGCAACTGGTCTGGGCTTTGGTTGGATCACCGCGCAGGGTGGCGCCGCAACGGTGCGCAGTTGGATGTCGTTGACTACCCTGCTCGGGATTATCGCTGGTTTCTTCGGCAGGCTTCTGGGGCTCGGCGATATCAGCGACAGTGCTTTGCTGTTTACCCGCGGCATTGGCGTAGTGCTGGTGGCTGCCTGGCTCCTGCGCATGCTGTTAGCGACGTTCCGTGGGCGCATTCACCCGCTCGGCGGCTACGGCCTCGCGATGTTCGCTCTAGTAATCCTCTTCCCCGTCGTGCACCCCTGGTACCTGCTATGGGCCATCGTGCCCCTGTCCGCTTGGGCCAACCGGGTACAATTTCGCATTGCCGTGGTTCTGTACTCGGCAATTTTCAGTTTTGTAGTACTACCACGCGGCCTGGGGTTGCCTCCGGGCACCGTCGCTCAGATTTACCTACTGGCGTTGGTATTCTTCGTCGCAGTCATGTTCGTCATCTTGGCGTACTCGACGCGATCTAAGGTATTTCGCCTTCATTAAAACTGTGAGATTAGACTGACTAACCGTGAATAACGCTGCCAATTCTCCTGCTCTGCGCCTTGAGAACGTAACGAAGAAATTCGATGACGTTGAGGCTGTATCAGACCTTTCGCTTTCCCTGGATCGAGGTAGGGTTCTTGCGCTCCTCGGCCCCAACGGTGCTGGTAAGACCACAACCGTTGAAATGTGTGAGGGCTTCATCAAGCCGGATGAAGGGCGAATTCGCATTCTTGATCTCGACCCGGTCACTCAAACCACAGCACTGCGCAGTCGCATTGGCATCATGCTCCAGGGCGGAGGTGCCTACCCCGGTGTTCGCGTTGGCGAAATGCTGAACCTCGTTGCCAGTTACTCCGCAAACCCGCTGGACACTGATTGGCTCCTTGAAGTCGTTGGCCTAGAACGCCATCGTAAGACGAACTACCGCAGGCTCTCTGGCGGTCAGCAGCAGCGACTGTCGCTCGCATGTGCCCTGGTCGGACGCCCGGAGCTTGTGTTCCTCGACGAGCCGACAGCAGGCCTCGATGCTCAGTCCCGTCTAGCCGTCTGGGATCTCATCTCGTCGCTGCGCCGTGATGGGGTCACCGTGGTCCTGACAACGCACCTCATGGACGAGGCCGAATCGCTTGCCGACGACGTTGCGATTATCGACCGGGGCCATTTAGTTGTGGCCGGTACCACCGAGGAGATCACTAGCGCAGGCGCATCGGCTCTCCAGGGAACGTCGTCAAGCACTGCTATGAAGATCAGCGTTCGAGGCAGCCTTGACTTCGAAGAGGTCAACCGCAACTTCAGCGAGTCCGGTCTTCCACAGCGTCTGCAGCGTTCTGGCGGTGGAGAGTTTTCCCTGATTGGTGAGGCTTCACCGCGCGCCTTGACTGTCTTGGCGCAGAGTTGCGAGCAGCAAGAGGTGCTGATCACCTCGATGAATAGGGCGACGCAATCGCTTGAAGATGTCTTCTTGCAGATCACTGGAACGGAGATGAGGAGCTAATGACTACCGCACCGAGGTCTGATGCCTCCCGCTTTGCGAAGGGCACTTTCGCCCCAGCGCCACAGCGTTCGGACATGGCGAAGTTGGTCATGTCGCAGGCGTGGTTGGAGACGAAGCTCTTCTGGCGACACGGTGAGCAAATGCTCCTCACCATCATTATCCCGTTGGCGATGCTCATCGGCCTGGTGATGGTGCCGGTGTTGGAGCTCGATGATCCGCTCGAGCGTATCTTCCCCATGGTGCTGGCGATTTCCGTCATGTCTGCAGGGTTTACCGGGCAGGCAATTGCCGTGGGCTTTGACCGCCGTTACGGAGCCCTGAAGCGCATCGGTGCCTCAGGTGTGCCACCCTGGGGCATTATCGCTGGCAAGATTGTGTCGGTCTGCACCACCGTCACGTTGCAGTACGTACTGTTTAGTCTCGTGGGGCTCTCCCTTGGCGCAGAGCTGTCGATTGGCGGCTGGCTGCTGGCTTATGTGGGGATGCTTCTGGGAACGTTCGTCTTTACCTCATTGGGCTTGCTCATGGGCGGTACGTTGGGAGCCGAGCTAATCCTAGGTCTGGCCAACCTGATCTGGTTCATCCTCATTGGTGCTACTACGTATGTGGCCGTCGCGCCATCGTTAGATGACATCAGCTCTGTACTGCTACACCTCTTGCCGTCCGTCGCGCTTACCGACGTGATCTCCGCGGCATTGGCCATGTCCGTCCATTGGTCAGCTATCGGGGTGCTAATCGCATGGGGTGTCCTTGGCGCTGCACTGGCGGCTCGCTGGTTCCGTTTTGATATGCCGAATGACTAGGAATCTGTCGGGAAATCTGCATAGAAAAGCGCAGCCCAACGCAGGGGTTTCGCTTATTACCATTTTCCGCCAGCATGGGTAGAATTTCTTAATGTGAATACTGCAGATCGAAGTTTGCCCCTATCGTTTTTGCCGCTGACACCAATCGGGCGCCAGAAGCTCTATGCCCTGCTGGTTTTGATTGCACAGGCGGCAATTGCGGTAACCGGTTCTATCGTCCGTGTTACTGGTTCAGGTCTCGGTTGTGCTTCGTGGCCTGAATGTCACCCAGGCAGCTTCGTTCCTGTCGCGGGGGAAGCAGAAATGCTCCATCAGATTATTGAGTTTGGCAACCGGCTGCTCACCTTTGTGCTGGTTGCTCTGACACTTCTGCTCTTCCTTTCGGTTATGCGTGTCGGTCGCCGTCAGGAAATAAAGTTGCTGGCCTTCCTCAACGGTCTCGGCGTTATCGTCCAGGCTGTTATCGGCGGTATCTCCGTTTGGGTTGACCTGAAGTGGTACGCCGTAGCGCTGCACTTCCTGCCTTCGATGATTCTGGTCTGGCTCGCTGGCATGCTTTTCGTCAAGATTTCGGAGCCTGACGACGGCACTGCTACCCGCATGTACCCGCGCTATCTGCGCTATCTGGCTGCCGCCTCCGGCTTGGCCCTGACGATGACGCTGATTACCGGAACTATGGTCACCGGTGCGGGACCACACGCTGGAGATGCTTCGGTGCTCCCGGAGGATCGCCTCCAGCTACCGATTGTTGACCTGGCACATATCCACGCTGGTTTTATGTACCTCTACCTTGGCCTGGTTATCGGCCTCATTTTCGGTCTGCTGGCCTCGGAAGCCTTTGCACCTGTGCGTAAGGTTGCCATCGCACTCGTTGTGTTCATTTTGGCTCAGGGCGTAGTTGGAATGATTCAGTATTGGTCCGGTGTACCGGAGGCATTGGTGCCGGTTCACGTTGCCGGATCTGGTATCTGCACCGCTTTGACTGCAGTACTTTTCCAGCACGGTTACCGCACTGTCGGTGGGAGCGCAGAAGTCACTGGCTCGCTTGAAGGCGATGCGGCTGCCGCCACTGTTGCTTCGGAGAAGAACGTCGAGGTTACCGCGTAGCTAGCTGCCGGTCAGCGGCTGTGTTAACGACTGTGGTTACCGGCCGTTGATTCCTTCTCGAACCGCCTAAACACGCGCTTTGGTTGTGCGTGTTTAGGCGGTTCTGCTGTCTGCTCGGCTCCGTGTGCTCGGATGTGCGTTTCCCAGTGGCTAGCGGGCTGCGCGGGCGGTGCGGGCTGCGCGGGCGGTGCAAGGGGGCGGTCTGCCCACTTATCGATCCGAGTTACTGACTATGTTTATGACAGAAATCGCGCGAAAAATGGCCTGAAAGTGTCATAAACTCGCACAGTTTCACATTT
>NZ_KV801839.1:120641-197480 GCF_001810555.1 Corynebacterium sp. HMSC063G05
CATAAACTCGCACAGTTTCACATTTGCAGCCCGTGCCCATCTCCACACACAAAAAGAGGCCCTTCCCGCAACCGGAAAGGGCCTCTTCAAAGGAGCTCAGCAGCTGCCCTAGAACATGCTCGAAATTGTCTGCAATCCGAGTACGGCATCGAGAGAAAGCGCCACACAGACGATAGACAAGTAGTTGTTCGACATGAAGAACAGCTTCATCGGCTTGATCTTGCCACCGGTCTTAACGTGGCGGTGCAGGTCAATGGCGCCCCACAGGAACCAGGCACCAGCGCCAACGGCGCCAATCAGATAGATCCAACCCGCGTACGGAACCAACAGCAGAGTGGTAATCACGGTCGCGGCGGTGTAGTAAATAATGCGCTTGGAAACGACGATTGCCGGCTTGACCACTGGCATCATCGGCACGCCAGCGGCCTTGTAGTCCTCCTTGTAGCGCAGGCCCAATGCCCAGGTGTGCGGCGGAGTCCAGAAGAAGATAAGCAGGAACAGGATGAATGCCTGCCACCAGTGAGCCAGCCCCGTAATCTCCGGGTTGTTGTCAGTGATCACGGCCCAGCCGACCATCACCGGCATACACCCCGCAGCGCCACCCCAAATTACGTTCTGATCAGTACGGCGCTTCAGCCACAACGTGTAGACGAAGATGTAGAAGGCAATCGTAATCAGAATGAAAACGGCGGCCAGCAGCGAGTTACACAGCAACCACAGCCATAGGAACGACGCAATCATCAAGACAGTGCCGAAAATCGCTGCCGCTCGACGGCTAACCTGGTTGCGCGCGAGCGGGCGACGGCGAGTACGGCGCATCTTCTGGTCAATGTCGTAATCCATGACCATGTTGAAGGTGTGCGCAGCCGCTGCACCCAGCCAACCACCGAACAAGGTGAGAAGAATCAGTCCAACGTGAACATGACCGCGATCAGCCTGAAGCATTGCGGGAATGGCCGCGACGAGCAGGAGCTCGATAATTCTTGGCTTAGTCAGTGCAATATACGCCTTGACTGTTTCCAACAAAGCAATGTCCCTTTCACGCGCCATAAACAAACCCCCCGTTTACAGATAGTCGGATGTAACGGTCGGAAAGTTCCCGACGAGTTTTTCCGCAAAATTAAATGAGGGGCAGGCAATCAGTTTACCGGTAATCATAACGGTTCCAATAATGACCGTCGTAAAGCATGTGCGGCGCGCCCTCTGAGACTTATCTCTCAGCTATTCGGCCTGGTTTGAACCCGGAGCGCGCAATCCTAGTTAGTATGGAGGAGAATTTTACTAATCCATTTGGATACTAGGAGTCATTCACGTGACACTGTCGACTGAGCATGAAGCACGGGTTGTGCGCAACTACCCCTCGGACTGGTCTGACTTGGATACGAAGGCCGTTGATACGGCCCGTGTGCTGGCCGCAGACGCCGTTGAAAAGGCAGGTTCGGGGCACCCCGGCACTGCGATGAGCCTCGCGCCGCTGGCTTACTCTCTTTACCAGCGCGTTATGCGCCATGACCCGAAGGATACGAAGTGGATCGGCCGTGACCGTTTCATTCTCTCCTGTGGTCACACCTCCCTGACGCAGTACGTCCAGCTCTACCTCGGCGGTTTCGGCCTGGAGCTCGATGACCTGAAGGCGCTGCGTACGTGGGACGCTCTCACCCCGGGTCACCCGGAGTACGGCCACACTGACGGCGTGGAAATCACCACTGGCCCGCTGGGTCAGGGGCTGGCGTCGGCCGTCGGTTTTGCCATGGCTTCGCGACGGGAACGTGGGCTGTTCGACCCGGAAGCTGCTCCGGGTGAGTCTCCGTTCGATCACTACGTGTACGTCATCGCTTCTGATGGTGACGTTCAGGAGGGTGTCACTGCCGAGGCCGGCTCGCTGGCCGGCACTCAGCAGCTGGGCAACCTGATTGTCTTCTGGGATGACAACGGCATCTCCATCGAGGACGACACCACCATTGCCTTCACCGAGAATGTCGCGGATCGCTACCGTGCTTACGGCTGGCAGGTCATTGAGGTTGACGGCGGCGAGGACGTCGCGGCACTCGAGGCTGCTGTCGAGGAGGCCAAGAAGGATACGGAGCGTCCGACCTTCATTCGCGTTCGCACTGTGATCGCTTACCCGGCTCCGACGAAGATGAACACCGGCGCATCGCACGGTGCTGCTCTTGGTGGCGAGGAGATTGTCGGCATCAAGGAAGCTCTCGGCTTCGATACCGACAAGAGCTTTAACGTCGCTGACGAGGTCATTGAGCACACCCGCAAGCTAGTTGAGCGCGGTGCTGAGGCTCACGCACAGTGGCAGGTCAAGTTCGATGAGTGGGCTGATGCTAACCCGGAGCGCAAGGCTCTGCTGGACCGTCTGACCGCTGGCGAGCTGCCGGAGGGCTTCGACGCTGAGCTGCCGACCTGGGAGCCGGACGAGAAGGGCGTTGCTACCCGCAAGGCCTCTGAGGCCGCGCTGCAGGCACTGGGCAAGACCCTGCCGGAGCTGTGGGGTGGCTCGGCTGACCTGGCTGGCTCCAACAACACCGTCCTGAAGGGCGAGCCGTCCTTCGGCCCGAAGTCCATCACCACCGGTACCTGGACCACCGACCCGTACGGCCGCAATCTGCACTTCGGTATCCGTGAGCACGCCATGGGCTCGATCCTCAACGGCATTCTGCTCCACGGTGGCACCCGTCCGTACGGCGGCACCTTCCTTATCTTCTCGGACTACATGCGTCCGGCTGTCCGCCTAGCATCGCTGATGGGCATCTCCCCTATTTACGTCTGGACTCACGACTCCATTGGTCTGGGCGAAGACGGTCCGACGCACCAGCCTGTTGAACAGCTGGCTTCGCTGCGCGCTATCCCGGGTGTGTCCACTGTCCGCCCGGCTGACGCTAACGAGACCGCTCAGGCTTGGGCCGCTGTTCTTCAGGGCGAGGCAGGCCCGAAGGCTCTGGCCCTGACCCGCCAGAACGTTCCGGTCTTGGAAGGTACCAAGGAGAAGGCCGCTGAGGGCGTCCGTCGTGGTGCGTACGTGCTTGTCGACGGTGCCAAGGAGACCCCGGACGTCATCCTGATGGCTACCGGTTCGGAAGTTCACCTCGCTGTCGAAGCTGCTGACAAGCTGGCTGAGGAAGGCGTCAGCGCCCGCGTTGTCTCCGTTCCGTGTCTTGACTGGTTCGAGCAGCAGGACGATGCCTACCGCGAGCAGGTTCTGCCGAAGTCCGTCCGCGCTCGTGTCTCGGTTGAGGCCGGTATTGCAATGCCGTGGTACCGCCACCTGGGTGATGCTGGTCGCGCTGTCTCCCTGGAGCACTTCGGTGCATCGGCTCCGTACAAGGAGCTGTTCGAGAAGTTCGGCATCACAGCAGAGGCTGTTGTCGATGCCGCCAAGGAGTCCATCGAGGCTGCTAAGTAAGTTTGTTAAAACCTGGCGCTATCGGCCGTTGTCGGGACGGGATTTGTGAAAACCGTACCGCGCTCCGGTAGCGCCAGTATTGTTTGTGACGCACAGTAGTTTAAGGACATACAACTTTTAGCGAAGTCTTTAGGCAACGAAGCGGTATTGACAGAAAGGCGTTAAACACTATGGGAAACACCACGATGGAAGCGCTCGCCAAGGTAGGGACTTCGGCGTGGCTCGACGATCTTTCGCGCCAGCGCCTCACCTCGGGCGATTTGAAAAATCTTATTGAAGAGCTTCGGGTTGTCGGTGTCACTACTAACCCGGCAATCTTCTCTTCGGCGATGACCGCCGGTGAGGATTACGACTCTCAGCTGGCGCAGCTCACTGCAGAGGGTGCGAACCCGGCAGATGCTGTGTTCGCGATGGCAATCGACGACGTCCGCGATGCCTGTGACCTTTTCGCTGGTGTATCCGAAGAAACCGACGGTGTCGATGGCCGTGTTTCCATCGAGGTCGATCCTCGCTACGCCGACAACTACGAGGCCACGATTGCGCAGGCCCGTAAGCTCTGGGAGCGCGTCGGCAAGCAGAATGCGATGATTAAGATTCCGGCGACCGATGCTTCCCTGCCGGCTGTCACCCAGGCTCTGTCCGAGGGAATCTCGGTAAACGTCACCCTGATTTTCTCGGTGGAGCGCTACCTGCAGGTCATTGATGCGTTCATCGAGGGCATTGAGCGTGCGAAGGACAACGGCGTAGACCTGGCTTCGGTCCACTCTGTTGCGTCGCTGTTTGTTTCCCGCGTTGACACCGAAATCGATGCTCGCCTGGACAAGATCGGCTCCGAGGAGGCCCTGGCTCTGCGCGGCAAGGCTGGTCTGGCCAATGCCCGTGCAGCTTACGCCAAGTTCGAGGAGACTTTCTCGGCGCAGAATATTCGCTGGGCACAGCTGGAAAACGCCGGTGCTAAGCCGCAGCGCCTGCTGTGGGCTTCGACCGGTGTGAAGAACCCGGCTTACCCGGACACCCTCTACGTCACTGAGCTGGCTGCACCGCAGACTGTGAATACCATGCCGGAGAAGACGCTGCGTGCTGCCGCGGGCTTCGAGGGCGAGGTTCGCGACGCCGTCAGCGGCCAGGGTGACGCAGCCAATGCCGTTATGACTCAGCTCAGCGAGATTGGCATCGACCTCGATGACGTCTTCGCTGTCCTGGAGCGCGAGGGCGTGGAGAAGTTCGTGGACTCCTGGCAGTCCTTGCTCGAGTCGATTGCACAGCGCATGGAGCAGCTGAAGTAAGCCTGCTGATTATCTAGGTGCCTGTTGGTAGTGGCTGCGTTTCTGGCTGGCGCCAGCAGGTCGCCTGGCGATCCGAGTTACTGACTGCGGTTATGTCAAAAACGGCCCGAAAAATAGCCTGAAGGTGTCATAAACTTGCACAGTTTCACATCTGCAGCCCGTAACTTTTGGGGTTGTCAGTTTCGGTTCGCCTGTTGTGTTACTTAACCCGCATGTTCAACGTTGGACATGAAAAAGCTCCCCTGCGCGGGGAGCTTTTCTATTGGTGCTAGGACGTGGCGAAGGTGGGACGCACAGAGGGCAGTGGGCGTTTGTCTTCCTTTAAAGCCCAGGCCATCACGAACGCAGAGATTACGGCGATGATTGAGGCAAAGATCGGCACAGCCGGCCAGGGGGCACCCGGTACGGAGTCGGTCACGTCCAGCAGATAGCTGAAGAGGAAGAGCGTGGCCAGGGCCAGGCCAATGGTAATTGATCCTGCACGAGTGCCCTTCGCGCCGGCGACGGTGCCGACTGCGGTGCTCGCCACGGTAGTCATGAGGAAGCTCAAGAAGACGCACAGCGCGGTGAGCAGAACTGTGGTGTAGTTCTGCCCGGAATCCTCAATCATGTACAGCTCCCCGTTAGTGTCCGGAAACAGGGCCGGTCCGGAGGTGACAATGAAGCTATCGAATCCGCGGTAGTAACCGGACTTGTTCTGCTCGATGACCATCGCCGTGACGATGAAGGCGGTAGCCACCAACGATGTGCCCAAGATTGCGATGATTGCGGAGCGTACCCAGCGGGCGGTGCTCACGCCGTAGTCACGCAGGGTGACCGAACGCCGGGCTGTGATGAGGAAGAGGATGCCCAGCGCGATAATGCCAAGCAAGGTGTTGCCGGTTCCGCTGCCTACGAGCATGCGCCCGAAGGCCGAGTACAGGATGGCCACGGCGGCAACACCGAGGAAGGTTTTCTTGTTGGTCGCGATGAAAGCTCCGGTGCTCATTTCTTGCTCCGTTCGATGTAGGAGGAGGTGCTTGCGAGGTCGATGAGGGCCGCGGGGTCGAGGTAGCTCACCTCAACGCCGAGGGCGCGGGCATGCGCAGCGGCAGACGAACTGAGCTCTGTAGCCAGGATTGCCTCGCAGCGCTCGCCGAGGGTTTTCTTAGCGAGCACTGGGCTGGCCACCTGCGCCACGAGATCCGTAGGGCCTCGCAGCACCGGATGGCTAGCGCGCAGCTTATCGACGTCATAGGGCCCGTACGCATCCTGCTTGTGGATGACAATCAAGGTGTCGACTAGGCCGGCTAGATCCTGGGAGTGCTGCGAGGTGACCACAAGGTTGGCCGATTCGGCCGAGTCGATAAGCATGCCGCGCAATGTGGCGCGGTGCTCGACATCGAGGCCGTTGAAGGGCTCGTCGAAAAGCAATGCTTCCTTGCCCGATGCCAGGGTGGCAGCGGCGATGAGCAGCTGGCGCTGGCCCAGGCTGAGCTTTTTGATTGGGGTGTCAGCGGGGAAATCGAGGAGGGACTCCGCGTGGGGCACATCGAGCTGATCCCAGCCGGTGCGCAGGATCTGGAAATATTCGCGCGGGGTGGCACCGAAGACCTGGGTGTCGGGTGCAGCCTTCGCCAGGGCCGCTGTAGGCATCTGCGCGAGGGTACGCAGGTAGTAGGTCTTGCCGGCGCCGTTGGGGCCAATCACGCCGTAGATACTCATTTCTCCTCCTCCAGCATGGCGATGATGTCGTGGAGCGTGAGGCCGAGAATGCCGGCCTCCGCTTTTAATGGCTCGATGTAGGTGCGCTGGAACGCTTCACGACGCTCAGCGCGAATGCGCTCACGGGCGTCTGGAGTGACAAACATGCCGAGTCCTCTTTTCTTCTCCACAAGCCCCACCATCGACAGTTCCGTCATAGCCTTGGCGGCCGTGGTTGGGTTGACCTGATAGAACTCCGAGAGCTCCTTGGTTGAAGGGGCACGATCCTCAGCCGAGAGCTCCCCGGACAAAATCATTGATTTCAGATCCTCGGCGATCTGGACGTAGATGGGCCGAGGGTCCGCCTCCTTCGCCTGCATATACACCTCCGTGGTTTATGGGTATACCACCTAGGTCATAAACCTAAGGCAGAAGAAAGGGACCCGTCAAGGCCCCATCGGAGGAATCGGAAACGATTCCACCGGACTTTTCTCGATATGACATTATGTAAACCGTGAGTGATTCTCTGCAACGCAACGATTCGAACTCCCCTACTGCCAGCTCTCCGCACAACGGAGACGACAGCACCAACCACGACGGATACATCAACCCGCTGCGCGACCCGCAGGATAAACGCTTGCCGCGTATTGCGGGTCCGGGCGGCATGGTGATTTTCGGAGTGACGGGCGATCTGGCCCGAAAGAAGCTTCTGCCTGCCATTTACGATCTGGCCAACCGCGGTCTGCTGCCTGCCTCCTTCGCGTTAGTTGGCTACGGTCGTCGCGAATGGTCGAAACAGGACTTTGAGGATTATGTGCGCACCGCAGTGGAACAGGGCGCCCGCACAGACTTCCGTGAGAGTGTCTGGCAGCGCCTGGCTGAGGGCATTCACTTTGTCACCGGTACCTTCACCGATGACGAGGCCTTCGATCGCCTGGCCGCACAACTTGAGGAGCTCGATCGCTCCCGCGGCACCGCTGGCAACTGGGCCTACTACCTGTCCATTCCGCCGGCTAACTTCCCCGATGTCTGTCATCAGCTCGATCGTTCGGGGCTGGCGCAGTCGGGCGAGGATTATTGGCGTCGCGTGATTATTGAGAAGCCATTCGGCCACGACCTGGCCTCCGCTCAGGAACTCAACCGGATTGTGAACTCGGTATTCCCGGAAGACGCTGTGTTCCGCATCGACCACTACCTGGGCAAGGAAACCGTCCAGAACATTCTGGCCATGCGCTTTGCCAACCAGTTGTTCGATCCGATGTGGAATTCTCACTACATTGACCACGTTCAAATCACCATGGCCGAGGATATCGGTTTGGGCGGTCGCGCCGGCTACTACGATGGTATCGGTGCAGCTCGTGACGTGATCCAGAACCACCTACTCCAGCTCCTGGCGCTGGTGGCAATGGAAGAGCCCATCGCCTTTACCCCGGAAGAGCTGCAGGCGGAAAAGATTAAGGTTCTGCGTGCCGTCGAGCCAGTGCGTCCGTTTTCGAAATACACCGCTCGTGGCCAGTACACGGCGGATTGGCAGGGCAGCAACTTCGTGCCGGGGCTGCGCGATGAGGAAGGCTTCGACCCCGAATCCACGACCGAGACCTACGCCGCCTGTACGCTGCAGATCAACTCCCGTCGATGGGCCGGTGTCCCCTTCTACCTGCGCACCGGCAAGCGCCTCGGCCGCCGCGTCACTGAAATTGCGCTGGTCTTTAAGTCCGCACCTCACCTGCCCTTCGCAGAGACAATGACTGCCGCTCTCGGCCAGAACGCAATGGTCATCCGTGTTCAGCCAGACGAGGGCGTGCTCATGCGCTTCGGCTCGAAGGTCCCGGGCTCGGCCATGGAGGTGCGCGATGTCAACATGGACTTCTCCTACTCCGAGGTGTTTACCGAGCAGTCGCCAGAGGCCTACGAGCGCCTGATTCTGGATGCGCTTCTCGACGAGGCCAGCCTCTTCCCCACCAACGAGGAAGTCGAGCTGTCCTGGAAGATTCTTGACCCCATCATCGAGTACTGGGCCAAGCGCGGTCGTCCCGAGGGCTACCCCGCAGGTTCGTGGGGGCCTTCCTCCGCTGACCACATGCTCGAGCGCGACGGTCGCGCTTGGCGACGGCCATAGGTTGCCGACCTCTCAGTTCTTAAGAATTTTCTGACAGAAAGAACACTTTCATGATTGTCAATTTGCCAGACACTGACACCGCGAGCATTGCTCGTCAGTTGGTGCAGCTTCGAGAGCAGGGCGGCATCGTCACCACGGGCCGTGTCCTCACCCTGATTGTTTTGGCCAAAAGCGAAGACGACCTGGAAAACATTATCTCCACGGTCAACTCCGTTTCCCGCGAGCACCCATCCCGTGTGCTGGTATTGGTCTCCGATGATCCACGCCTGGACAATCGCCTCGACGCGGAACTCCGCGTCGGTGGTGATGCCGGTGCCGCTGAGATCGTCGTTATGCACATGTCCGGAGAGATTGGTCAGCACCACAGCTCTGTGGTGACTCCCCTGTTGCTACCGGATACGCCGGTCGTGGCGTGGTGGCCGTCTGAGGCGCCGCAGGTCCCAGCGGCGACACCAATCGGCCGGATTGCCCAGCGCCGTATCACCGATTCACTGTGTGACCCGAATAGCAACGCTATCTACACGCGCCGTACGGGCTACACGCCCGGCGATTCCGACCTGAGCTGGTCGCGGCTGACGAACTGGCGCGGCGTGTTGGCATCCGCTTTCGACTTGCCGCCGCACTCGCCGGTGACCTCCGTGTCCATCTACGGCCCACAGGACTCGCCATCGGTCGAGGTCGCCGCTGGATGGTTGGCAGATCGCCTGGGGCTGCCGGTCAACCGTTACTCCACCGGTGAGAAGAAGATTCCGGTGGACGAAAAGGGCCGCGCCAAGCCACCGGTGACCTCCGTCGCCTTTGAGCGTGAAAATGGCCAGACTTTGCGCATCGATATTGAAAGCGCCACCACTGCATCGGTCACCAACGGAGAAAAGCCCCCGTTCAAGGTTGCAGTATCGCGTCCAACACGCTCCGAATGTTTGGCAGAGGAGCTGCGTCACCTCGACCACGATACTGCCTACGGACGTGCCCTGCGTGGCCTCAGCCAGATTCACACGGTGGGAATGCAACCTCCGACGTCCACAACAACTAGCTTCGCTAACGAACCAGGAGTCTCTGACAAGTGACCACCGATAACGCGTCGAATACCGTCCCTGCCCCTCAGTTCCACCGCGCCGCTGACCAGGCGGGTATCGTCGAGGCTGCACGTCAGCGCTTCATCGATGCGGTTGTCGCCGTCCTACATGGCAACGCCTCTCCGGTCACCGATGACGGTTTCGTACGCGTCGTTCTCACCGGTGGCGGCGCGGGTACCGCTTTGCTCAGTGCGCTTGCCGACGATTCCGGAGACATCGACTGGAACCGAGTCCTGGTGTTCTTCGGAGATGAACGTTTTGTCGCTGCCGACTCGGCAGATCGCAATGCGTTGGCTGCTCGTAAGCGTCTCTTGTCCCCTGTCGGCGTGCCGGAGGAAAACATCTTCGAGTTTGCCGCTGCCGACAGCGGCGTGACCACCACGGAGGCCGCCGAAAGCTACGAAGCTATCGTTCGGGAGATGGCTCCAAATGGCTTTGACCTTCACCTTCTTGGTATGGGCGGAGAGGGACACATCAACTCGATTTTCCCACATACCGCAGCGCTGGCTGAGCAGGAACGCTTGGTCGTGGACGTGCATAACTGCCCGAAGCCACCGCCGACCCGCATCACGTTGACGATGCCGGCCATCGCCAGCTCTCAGCGTGTGTGGCTACTTGTAGCGGGCGGCGAAAAGGCTGAGGCAATTGCAGCTATCGCTCAGCAGGACGACCCAGCGCAGTGGCCGGCGGCCGGGGTTCGCGGTGTTCAGGAAACCGTTGTCTTTGTTGACGATGCTGCGGCTGCGCAGCTCTAGGCTTCCGCTTCACCGCTAACAGCCCAGAAACAGCAAATTCCCGTCGATAAGCGAAATGCTATCGACGGGAATTTTTATTGCTTAAAGGCCTGCGGTGGGGCGTGCTGCGTGCGGAACCTACCAGCCGAAAGTATTGAACAGCAGCAACAGGACAATGCAGAGCAACCAGATAATCACGGTCACAATAGTGACGCGGTCAAGGTTCTTCTCCACCACAGTCGAACCGGACAGATTCGACTGCATGCCGCCACCAAAGAGGCTGGACAGTCCGCCACCCTTACCCTTGTGGAGCAGGATGAACAGCGTCATCAGGATGGATGTGATGACCAGGACAATCTGAATGGCGAGGTACACGCGCACTTCCTTTTGAAACGTCGCTTCTTTAAGAACTCCAACTATACTAGCGCAATTGCTCCGCTGGCTAGGTATCCCTAGCCCTATCCCTAGGCGAATTCCTAGCCGGAGTTGCGCAGTGCAGTTGCCAGACCATTCATGGTCAGCTGAATGCCCCGACGCACCTTGTCGCGATTATCGCCGGCACGGTAGCGACGCAGCATCTCCAGCTGGATGATGTTCAGCGGCATAAGGTACGGGAAGCGCATGTCCACCGAGCGCCTGAGCAGCGGGTTGTCCTCCAGCAGGTGCTTGTACCCGGTTACCTTCAGGAACATCTCCAAAGTCAGGTCGAACTCAGCCTTGATGATGCCGTAGATGCGCTCA
Source organism: Corynebacterium sp. HMSC063G05 (assembly GCF_001810555.1). Classification (NCBI taxonomy): domain Bacteria; kingdom Bacillati; phylum Actinomycetota; class Actinomycetes; order Mycobacteriales; family Corynebacteriaceae; genus Corynebacterium; species Corynebacterium sp. HMSC063G05. The sequence continues at coordinate 131,693 of NZ_KV801839.1, forward strand.
CCGTCGGCCTTATCTTGGCACAGGCTAGCGTAGGCGCGCGCCAGGTTCAGGTCAGCCTTGGACATGACCTGCGCCATGTTCGACAGCACCGAATTGAAGAACGGCCAAATCTCGTTGAGCTGACGGAGCTCAGCCAGGCGGGAACCGTCTTCGTCCTCGCCGATCCACTCCTGCAGTGCAGAGCCGACACCAAACCAGCCCGGCACCATAGAACGCTGCTGCGACCAGGACAGTACCCACGGAATTGCGCGCAGGTCAGAAATGGTCTGGGTCTGCTTGCGTGAGGTCGGACGCGAACCGATGTTCAGGCTGCCGATCTCATCGACCGGGGTCGACGACGTGAAAAAGTCAATAAAGCCCGGGTCCTCGTGCATGAGCTTCGAGTAGGCCTCGCGAGACAGGTCGGAAATCTCCGACATAATCTGGTGGGCGCGAGCTGGGTTCTTCAGATCATCGACGTCGAGCAGAGTCGACTCGATAGTTGCCGAAACCAGCGCGGCGAGGTTTCTGCGTGCCGCTGCAGGGTGACCGTACTTGGCAGAGATAATCTCGCCCTGCTCGGTGATACGCACCGACCCCTGGACTGCACCCGACGGCTGCGCCAGGATTGCCTCGTAGGACGGACCGCCACCACGGCCGACAGTACCTCCGCGGCCGTGGAAGAGACGCAGGCGAATGTCGTTGTCCTTCGCAGCTGCCACGATGGCGACCTCCGCGTCGTAAAGCGCCCAGTTTGCAGCGAAGTACCCGCCGTCCTTGTTGGAGTCGGAGTAGCCGAGCATGACTTCCTGCAGATCTCCGCGTGCGGAGACGTATGCACGGTAGACCGGAATGTCCCACGCAGCACGCAGGACGTCGGCACCAGCCTGCAGGTCTTCGATGGTTTCGAACAGCGGGATGACGTCAACAGAACCGGTCGGCTGCGAGCCATTCGGGCGAATCAGACCGACTTCCTTGAGCAGAATCATCGGCTCCAGCAGGTCGGAGACCGATGTACACATCGAAATGATGCAGTGCGGTACCGCGTCGTGACCGTACTTGCGCACCGCACGAGATGCCGCACGCATAATGCCTAGCTCGCGAGCCGTAGCTTCGGAAAGATCTGCGGAAGTCGAAACCAGCGGACGGGAGGACTGCAGTTCCTTGGTCAGCAGTTCGACCTTGTCGGCTTCCTTCAATCCCGCGTAGTTGTCCACCACACCGGCAGCGGAGAACAGCTCGGTGAGGATTTCCTCATGAGAGTCCGAATTCTGGCGGATATCAATCGAGTACAGGTGGAAACCAAATACCTCCACTGAATCCATCAGGTCGCGCAGGCGGTGATCGGCGATGAGGTCATCGTGGCTGGACCGCAGGGAGTCGTCGATAATCGAGAGCTCTTCAAGTAGCTCCTCGGCGCTGTCATACGGAGTGAATTCCGACCAGTCGCCCTCAATGATGGACTCGTCGAAGAAGTTCACCGCTGTTGCCGCCACGCGACCGCGGATACCGTGAACCGCACGACGGTACGGTTCATCTTCGCGGTTTGGTACGTCATTGTGGCCTCGGCTGGCCAAGGCGACTAGATCCACGGTGACCTTGGTCAGGCGATCGCTGAGACTGAGCTCGCGCTCCAGCAGATGCAACTGCGAGAAGTAGTGACGCAGGATGGTACCCGCTGCCCTATCGGAGGCGTAGCGCAGCGTCTCCTCTGTCACGTATGGGTTACCGTCGTGGTCGCCGCCGATCCACGATCCCATGCGAATCGTTGGGTTAGCCGGCAGCTTGTTGCCGCCGAGCTGACGCAAGTGCTTGACGACGTCTCGGTTAATCTGTGGCACAGCTTCCAGCAGAGAAAGCTGGTAGTAGCGAAGACCAACCTCGACCTCGTCGCGAATATCCGGGCGATTCATGCGAATCAGAGCCGTTTGCCACAGCGTAAGGATACGGCGACGGATATCGGCATCAATCTCAGCAAGTCGGTCCGCGGTACGTGCATTCAACGGGGCTGCCTGGATCTCGTGGCGGCGACGCATTGCGGCCGTGATGTGCTTCTGCACATCGAACACTGTGCGACGACGAGTTTCCGTTGGGTGTGCGGTCAGAACCGGGACGACCTCAATGTGGTCCATCATGTCCGCAATGGCGCTGCTGGAAACCTTGGCGTCGCGAAGCTTCTGCCATGTTGCCTCCAGTGTGGAGTCCTTCGGCGGATCGCCAGCATCAAGAGAGGCCTCGATGCCCAGCTCCTCGTGCAAATCCTCAGCGAGGTTGGCCAAAAGTGCGAAGTGCGTGAAAGCACGGATGACCGGGCTTGCCTCGGCCGGGTCAATATCGCGGAAGAGGCCGGTGAGCTTCTCGATGTCGCCATCGCCACGATGGAGTTCGAAGGCTGCGCGGCGAGCATTTTCGACCAGGTTAAAGACCTCGTCACCCTCTTGCTCGCGGATTACCTGCCCAAGAATTCGACCCAGGTGGCGAATATCCTCCCAGAGCAAGTCCTGCTGCTTCGCGGTAGCGGTCGATGAAGATTGCTCATTGCTTGCAGTGTGTCGGTCAGTGTCACGATGTACTTGTTCGTTCATTGAGCACGTCCTTTGAAAATTGCCGGGCATTCCAAGTGGAAAGCCTCGGGAAATGTATTGCGCTAAAACATTGCCAGTCGGTGTGCCTGGGTTGAGTCCGCCTAAAGGCAATAACCCCGAATCGGTTTTATGAGGATCAATAAAACCAATCCGGGGTCGCGCATGACGCCTATCTTATCAGTTGTTCTGAATTTATATGCACTTAGGCGTTCTGAGCGGCATCTGCAGCAAGTGCGCAGAGCTTCGCGAATGCTTCACCGTCGAGCGAAGCGCCACCGACGAGGCCGCCGTCGACGTCGGGCTTGCCGACGATCTCAGCGACGTTCTCGGCCTTGACGGAACCACCGTAGAGGATGCGCATCTCCTTTGCGATGTTCTCGTCCGCAATTTCTGCGACGGTCTCGCGGATAGCTGCACAGACTTCCTGCGCGTCTGCAGCCGATGCGACCTTACCGGTGCCGATAGCCCAGACAGGCTCGTAAGCGATGACGGTCTTGGCCAGCTCAGCGTTGGTCAGATTAGCCAGGGAGCCCTTGACCTGAGAGACAACGTACTCGACGTGCTCTTCGGCCTCTCGGACCTCCAGCGGCTCGCCGACACAGACGATTGGGTTCATGCCCTCGCGCAGTGCTGCCTTGGCCTTCTTTGCGACCAGCTCATCGTCCTCTGCGTGCATATCGCGACGCTCGGAGTGACCGACGACGACCCAGGTGCAGCCGAGCTTTGCCAGCATCGATGCGGAAATCTCGCCGGTGTAAGCGCCGGACTCGTGGACTGAGACATCCTGCGCGCCGTAAGTGACGCCGAGCTTATCGCCCTCAACCAGAGTCTGGACCGAACGCAGGTCGGTAAACGGCGGGATGACAGCGACGTCAACCTTGTCGTAGTACTCCTTTGGCAGAGCGAACGCGAGTTTCTGCACCACACCGATAGCTTCGAGATGGTTCAGGTTCATCTTCCAGTTACCAGCAATAAATGGTGTACGTGCCATAGTGGTGGAATTCACTTCCCTATCAATTAGCGGATTTTTAAGCGATGAAAATCCGGTGGTGGAAAAATCTTAGTCTTCCAGGACGGAGACGCCCGGCAGAGTCTTACCCTCGAGGAACTCCAGCGAAGCGCCACCACCAGTGGAGATGTGGCTGAAGCCGTCCTCGTTCAACCCCAGAGTACGTACTGCTGCTGCGGAGTCGCCGCCACCGACGACGGAGAAGCAACCGTTGTTAGTGGTGGCATCGATGATGGCCTGTGCAACCTCGCGGGTACCAGCTGCGAAAGCCTCCATCTCGAACACGCCCATCGGACCGTTCCAGAACACAGTCTTGGACTCAGCCAGCACCTTGCCGAATGCCTCAGCGGAAGCCGATCCGATGTCCAGGCCCATCCAGCCTTCCGGAATCTCGGTGGCATCGACGACCTTGTTTTCAGCGTCAGCAGCGAACTTGTCGGCCACGACTACGTCGGTTGGCAGAACAATCTTTTCGCCGTAGCGGTCCAGCAGATCCTTACAGGTGTCAATCATCTCTTCCTGCAGCAGGGACGCACCAACGTCGTAGCCCTTGGCAGCCAGGAAGGTGAAGCACATGCCGCCGCCGATGACCAGGGAGTCAACCTTCGGCGCGAGAGCCTCAATAACGCCCAGCTTGTCGGAAACCTTGGAACCGCCGAGCACGACGGTGTACGGCTTCTCCGGGGTCTCTGCGACCTTGCGCAGAACTTCAAGCTCAGCCTGAACCAGGTTGCCGGCGTAGTGCGGCAGCTTCTTAGCGACGTCGAAGACGGAAGCCTGGGCGCGGTGAACAACACCGAAACCGTCGGAAACAAATGCTCCGTCCGGAACAAGTGCGGCCAGCTCGGCTGCGAATTCGGCGCGTTCTGCCTCGTCCTTGGAGGTCTCGCGCGGATCGAAGCGGACGTTCTCCAACAGGAGTACATCACCCTCGGTCAGACCATTTGCGCGCTCGTGCGCGTCCTCACCGGAGACATCACCGGCGAGCGCGACGTACTGCTCCAGGCGCTCAGATAGCGCCTCAGCGACCGGGGCCAGGGAGAACTCGGACTTAACCTCGCCCTTCGGGCGACCCAGGTGAGCCATAACAACGACCTTGGCGCCGGCCTCGACAAGCGCGGACAGGGTGGGCAGCGAAGCATCGATTCGACCCGGATCAGTGATAACGCCGTCCTTCAACGGAACGTTAAAGTCGGAGCGGACGAGGACGTAACGGCCTTCAATACCTTCGTTGATCAGGTCTTTGACAGTCTTAACAGTCATCTCAATGAAATCCTTGTGAAAGTGTGTAAAAAACGGGCCGTGGGTGGCGTGCCCTACTCAGGCGCAACCACCCCGGCCCGTTCGGGGTCTGGGATTAACCAGGTGAGTTATTAGAGGCGCTCACCGACGTAGACAGCCAGGTCGACGAGGCGGTTGGAGTAGCCCCACTCGTTGTCGTACCAGGAGACAACCTTGACCTGATCGCCGATGACCTTGGTCAGCGGTGCGTCGAAGATCGAGGAACGCGGGTCGCCCTCGATGTCCTTGGAAACGATTGGGTCCTCGTTGTAGCCCAGAACACCCTTGAGCTCGCCCTCAGCAGCTTCCTTGATGGCAGCATTGACGGACTCGACGGTGACCTCGCTCTTCGCAGTGAAGGTCAGGTCGGTGACAGAGCCGGTCGGGGTCGGAACACGCAGTGCGTAGCCGTCCAGCAGACCCTTGAGCTGCGGCAGAACCAGAGCGACTGCCTTTGCAGCACCGGTGGAGGTCGGAACAATGTTCAGTGCAGCAGCGCGGGCGCGACGCAGGTCCTTGTGCGGAGCGTCGTGCAGACGCTGGTCACCGGTGTATGCGTGGATGGTGGTCATGAGACCGCGCTCGATGCCGAACTTGTCGTCCAGGACCTTAGCCATCGGAGCCAGGCAGTTGGTGGTGCAAGAAGCGTTCGAAATGATGTTGTGCTTCTCCGGGTCGTAGTCAGTGTGGTTAACACCGACAACGAAGGTTGCGTCTTCGTTCTTAGCCGGAGCGGAGATGATGACCTTCTTGGCGCCAGCCTCGATGTGAGCCTTGGCAGCGTTGGCATCGGTGAAGAAACCGGTGGACTCAATGACGATGTCGACCTCGTGCTTGCCCCACGGCAGGTCCTTCGGGTCGCGCTCAGCGTATGCCGCGATGCGCTTGCCGTTGACGGTGAGGGACTCATCGTCGTAGGTGACCTCTGCGTCAAGCTTGCCCATGATGGAGTCGTACTTGAGCAGGTGAGCCAGGGTCTTGTTATCAGTGAGGTCGTTTACAGCAACGACTTCCAGGTCAGCGCCCGCAGCGAGCAGGGAGCGGAAGAAGTTGCGGCCAATGCGACCAAAACCGTTAATACCTACACGAACCGTCACAATAATCTCCTTAATGGATTGGCGAATCGATGCCACTTGTCAGGGCGCTGATTGCGCTCCAACAGGTTCACTACAGAAGTGTACGTTGGGTTTTTCATTCGCGCAGCGGTGGTTTGGTGCGAAAATCCCAAATAAACGGAGATTTATCAAAAATTACGCACCTGACTAGGCATAACAGGTGCTTTACTCGTCAACTTCTTTGTCAAAAAGTTCGTCTGTAACGACTGCAGTTGTGGGGGGAATTCCGAGTTCGTTTGCTCTTTTGTCCGCCATGGAGAGCAAACGGCGGATGCGTCCTGCGACGGCGTCCTTGGTCATTGGCGGATTTGCCAGCTGCCCAAGTTCTTCCAGTGAAGCCTGCTTGTGCTCGATGCGCAGCTGTCCTGCAGACACCAAATGGTCTGGTACATCGTCACCGAGAATCTCTAAAGCACGCTCTACTCGCGCTGCTGCAATAACGGCCGCACGAGCCGAGCGCCGCAGGTTGGCATCGTCGAAGTTTGCCAAACGAGTGGCCGTCGCTCGCACTTCACGACGCATTCGCTGTTCTTCCCACTGCAGGCGAGTAGTCTGGGCTCCCATTCGCGTCAGCAGCGCACCGATTGCATCGCCCTCCCGGATGATTACACGATCGCCACCGCGGGATTTATTCTCCTTGCTCTTAGCCGTAATTCCGAGCCTACGAGCACATCCCACCAATGCGAGTGCCGCTTCAGCAGAAGGAGCAGTGACTTCCAAAGCTGAGGAACGCCCCGGCTCAGTCAGTGAACCATGTGCCAAAAAAGCACCCCGCCATGCAGCTTCTTGATCAATTTTCTGCCCCATGATCAGCTTGCGTGGTAGCCCACGTACGGGACGTCCCGCAGAGTCAATCAGGCCAGTTTGCCTAACGACGAGTTCCGCGCCATCAGTTACCCGCACGATGTACTTCGAGGTCTTTCGCAACCCACCGGGAGATAAGACATTGAGGCTGGCTTTGACATCGTAGAGTTCGGCCAGCATGGAGCGTAGGCGGCGTGCGACAGCGCCGGAATCCAACTCAGCCTCCAGCACAATCGAACCTGCCACCAGGTGGAGTCCTCCTGCGAAGCGGAACAGGGTCGCAATCTCCGCTGCCTGAGCGCTTTCCTGCGAAACTGACACGCGGGCTAGTTCGTCTTTGACCTTCGCCGTCAATGCCACGATGCTGTCCATCCTCATTTCATGTGTACGAGCTGGGTTTGGGCCTGGTTAATTTAGGTAAAACTAACCCCATTTGAGCTTTAGCAATAAACCTCAAGGATAGTATCCGGTACCAATCGAGTGGCAATTAGTTGATTGTCTATTGCATCCTCGCAGGAGAATGCATAAAAACCCTCGATTGGCCGGACGCTTAGAGGAACTGACGAAGTGCGACAGCTAGCTTCTCCGGCGAATGCCGACCCGTCAGAGCTCCGTGGTCATCAACTTCTTGCACATCGGCGAAGACAACCTGCGCGTCTAGGCTATCCGCCGCTCGCTGCAGGTATTCTCGTTCGGTATCCGCGAGCGGCGTGTTGTCGTCGACAAGCACGTAATTGAGCTTCAAGTTAGGTGCATGCTGCGTGAGCATATGGATGTGCCGTTCGGAAGAAAAACCGGCGGTCTCCCCCGGCTCGGCGACAAGATTCAGCACCACGACGGTTGTGGCATTGGTTTCTTGCAGAGCATCCCGCAGCCCGGGCACCTGAAGATGTGGCAGAACCGAAGTAAACCACGAACCCGGACCCAGCGTCACCAAATCGGCATTGAGGATAGCTTCAATGGCCTCCTCGGATGCCGGCGGAGTCTCAGGAATCAGCCGGATTCGGCGCACCTGGCCAGGTGTCGTGGCCACTGCGACCTGGCCACGGACCTGGCGCACAACGCGAGCATCCTGCTCCAAGCCAACGACTTCGGCCTCAATCTCTAGCGGGATCGGCGACATGGGCACGACGCGACCCCGGATTTGCAGCAACCGGCCAATTTCGTCAAGCGCGTCGACTTCATTTCCCATCACACTGGTGAGGCCAGCGATAATCAGATTGCCAATCGCATGCCCTGCCAGTGCGCCAGTTCCGCCAAAGCGGTGCTGCAGTGTCTTTTCCCACAGATCGCCTTTTTCCGTATCTGCGGAAAGCGCGGCGAGTGCCATGCGAAGGTCTCCAGGGGGAATCTGCCCCAGCTCACGACGAAGGCGACCCGAGGATCCGCCGTCGTCGGCAACTGTGACCACCGCTGTGACATGGTCCGCAACCTGACGGTCAGCTCTCAGCGTGGCAAATAGACCATGACCGCCACCCAGACTGGTAATTGATGTCAATTTCTACACCTCCACGAAAACCGCTAGTTGCGGTCAATATCGCGGTGGACGACGTTGACGTTGATCCCGGAAACTCCCTCGAGCTTCTTAGCCAGCGCCTCCGACATGGCCACACTTCGGTGATGGCCTCCGGTGCATCCCACAGCGATAGTCATAAAACCCTTGCCCTCACGGCGGTACCCGGGCAAAACCAATTCAATCAAGTTTGTGACGTTGTCCAAAAACCCCTGAGACTCAGGTTGGGACAGCACGTAGTCGGCCACGGCTTTGTTGGTACCGCGGCCCGCACGCAGCTCAGGTACCCAATAGGGATTGGGGAGAAAACGGACGTCGAAAAGCATGTCGGCATCGCGCGGCGCACCGTGCTTAAACCCAAAGGATTCGATGGTGATCTGCTGAATCTTGCTAGCGGTATCCGACAACTGATGCTCTAACTCACGGCGCAAATCGTGCACGCTCATGTCAGAGGTATCCACTACTAAATCCGACATGCCCTTTATTGGCAGCAACATCTGACGTTCAGCGGCAATACCCTGTGAAAGCGTGCCATTTTCCTGCAGCGGATGGGTGCGGCGGACAGAGTCGTAGCGGGCGATGAGGGTGTCGTCGTTGGCATCAAAGAAGATGACATAGGGCTGGCGCCCCTCATTGCGGAGTCCGTCGAGCACCTCCCCCAAACTGCCGGCGAATGCGCGCGAGCGCACGTCGGTGACGATAGCGAGGCGCTCTACTGGAGAGTCCGCTTCAAACGACAACTCGACCATGCGCATAATCAACTCCGGGGGCAGGTTGTCTGCGACATACCAGCCCATCTCCTCCAAGACGCTGGCGGCCGTATTGCGTCCGGAACCGGACATGCCGGTAATCAACACAAGTGACTTTTCAGCCTGAGGGGAATAACCCGAAGTAATCATGCCATCACTCTAATACAATTCCGCCCAACCGCTCTCGGTTTTACTAGCGGAAGTAAACCCCCTAGCACTGTTTCAAGTGCGGTTTTAGCCACTTGTTTACCTACTTCTACGCCTACTCTCCCGGACCGACATCCGAGTTTGGCTCTGACGACTTCTCGTCTGGATGGAGGTAATCGTAAACAGTTTTCGCGAGCATCGGCCCGAAACCAGCCACTTCTTCGATCTGCTCGACGCTGGCCTTCTTCAGCGCCGCAACGGAACCAAAGTGCTTGACCAACTCACTGCGGCGTGCTGGCCCCAGCCCCTTAATGCCATCAAGCACCGACGAGCGCATGCGTTTAGATCGCTGCTGACGGTGATAATTAATGGCAAAGCGGTGCGCCTCATCACGAATTCGCTGGATTAGGTACATCGCTTCCGAATTACGCGGCAGAATGAGCGGCTCATCATCGTCGGGAATCCACAGCTCTTCTAAGCGCTTGGCAATTCCCACCAACGTCACATCGGTGACCTCGAGTTCATCGAGGACCGCCTGTGCGGCTGCGACCTGCGGTGCACCACCGTCGACGATGAACAACTGTGGCGGGTAGGCAAACTTGCGGTTACTCCGCGACTGCTCATCGACGGCATCAGTCGTCTCTTCGACGAACATCTCGCTTGCATCATCGGGCATGGCGAGCTTGTCCTCGTTATGGCGCAGAAAACGACGGCGCACCACCTCAGCGATAGAACCGACGTCGTCCGAGCGACCGTCACCCGCTGCATCTTTGATTCGGTAGCGGCGGTAGTCGGACTTCTTGGGCAATCCATCCTCGAAGACCACCAACGAGGCCACCACATCGGTGCCCTGAATATGCGAGATGTCAGTGCACTCGATGCGCAGCGGCGCTTCATCCATAAATAGCGCGTCCTGGAGTTCGGAGAGAGCCTGCGATCGAGTAGTTAGATCTCCACTTCGCTTTAGCTTGTGCTGGCGTAGCGCTTCAGCTGCATTTTTCTGCACGGTCTCCATGAGCGTCCGCTTGTCACCGCGTTGTGGGACGCGAATATCTACATTGGTGCCACGAATATCGGCCAAAAATGCAGTAACCTCGTCAAGATCGTCGGGCGTGGCCTGAACGAGAATTTCGCGTGGCACAACCAGGGCGGCAGTGGTTGATTCATCGCCGTCGACATCCGCGTGCTTGGCGGCGTCGCCATAGAACTGTGTCAGGAACTGCGTTAGCAGCCCACCCAAGCTGGGGTCAGTTTCTCCCTCTCGAAACTCCGTAGTCGCGTACTCGCCGGACTTCTCCACTACCCAGCCGCGCTGACCGTAAATACGTCCCGCCCGAACATGGAAAATCTGCACGGCCGCTTCCAGTTCGTCGGTTGCTAGCGCAATAAAGTCGGCATCGGCGGCGTCGGAAAGCACGACTGACTGCCGCTCCATGACCTTGTCGATGGCAGCGAGGTTGTCGCGCAGACTAGCGGCGCGCTCGAAGTCTAACTCGCCGGCAGCTTCCTCCATTTCCTTCTTTAAGCGCCTCGTGACCGGGCCCGTATTTCCCGACATGAAGCTGGTAAAACCACGGACAATTTCGCGGTGTTCCTCGGCACTGACACGGCCGACACAAGGCGCCGAGCATTTGTCGATATAGCCGAGCAAACAGGGCCGCCCCAGGGCTTGCTGCCGGTTGAAGACTCCCTTTGAACAGGTGCGGGCTGGGAAAACTCGTGTAAGCAAGTCGAGCGTTTCTCGGATAGCCCACGCGTGTGAATAAGGCCCGAAATAACGCACGCCCTTCCGGCGCGGTCCTCGGTAGAGAAAGAGCCGCGGGTACAGCTCTCCAACGCTGACGGCCAACATCGGATACGACTTGTCGTCGCGGTACATCACGTTGAACCGCGGATTAAAGCGCTTGATCCAGGTGTACTCCAACTGCAGCGCTTCGACTTCATTGTGGACGACAGTCCACGTCACCTTCGAAGCGGACTGCACCATCTGGCGGGTGCGGGGATGAAGCCGAGTTAAGTCCTGGAAATAGTTAGACAAACGCGCACGGAGATTCTTCGCCTTGCCGACGTAGAGAACGCGCCCGGTTGAATCGAGAAAACGGTACACCCCCGGCTCCGTGGGAATGGTGCCGGGGGCGGGACGGTACTGAGAAGGGTCAGTCACTTACGGTGTCCTTAAAACGTGTCCTTGGGTTAGTCCTCCGGCATGAACTTGTCTTCAAGTTCACGGAACCGGCGGATGTCTTCCACGACGCGGCTGCCGTCGGCCGACTGGATCGCGAGCATCGGCACAAACTCAAAGTCAGGCAGCTCCAAGCGAGCCCAGCGGGACTTCTTTGGAAAACTCAGGCCGTAGATATCGACCCACGGGTAGAACTTCGCATTGAGCAGATTGCGGACTTCCACGCCCCTGGCATTGACGCGAACGCGAGCCCGAGTCAGTAGCAGAATCACCCCGGCGATGATCAAACCAATCATCGGGAAAGCCAGCTGGTCAATAATGGTCACCGAAGCTCCGGTGTTACCAAAGTCCACCACGATACCCATGAAGATATGGATAGCGAAAACCACAACTGCAGCGATAATCGCCCACAGACGCAGCTTTTGCGAGGTGATTTCCAACAGCCATTTGTCTTCGCTACCGGTGTCGACGGCAGTCGAATTGCTGTGGCGTTCGGAGTTACCCATTCTTACTCAGCTCCACCTTCACGAAGGGACTTCAACACTGCGACGGTATGCAGCGCTGCGGCCATGGCCTCGCGACCTTTATTCTCCGCGGCGCCCTCACCGCCGGCACGATCAATTGCCTGCTGTTCAGTGTTGCAGGTCAACACACCATTGCCAACTGGCGTTTCACAGTCCAGTGCGATCCGCGTCAGGCCCTCAGTCACCGAGTCGCAGACATAGTCGAAGTGCGGCGTACCACCGCGGATAACGCACCCCAGCGCCACCACGGCGTCGTGAGTTCGCGCGAGCTGTTGCACCACGACCGGAATCTCCAGAGCACCGACGACAGTCACATCCGTGACTACAGCGCCGACCTCCTCGGCCTGGGACAGCGCTTCACGACGAAGCTGCCCAGTAATCTCCTCGTTCCAGTGAGAGGTGACCAGACCGACGGTCACACCAGTGGAATCGGGAACGGAAATTTCAGGAAGACCTGCGCCACTCATCTACTGTGCTCCTTCTGTCGAAATGCCGTGGGTCTCCATGTACTCATCCAACCAAGGAAGTTCATGGCCCATGCGTTCGCGCTTTGTCAACAAGTATTTCAAGTTATCCTCGTTGACCTCAACTGGCACCGGGACTCGGCGGCTCATCTCCAACCCATATCCGCCTAGGCCGGCACGCTTGGTCGGATTGTTCGTCAGCAGCGCCATAGTGGTGACTCCAAGATTCTGCAGAATCTGTGCACCAGTGCCGTACTCACGTGCATCCGACGGCAAACCGAGCGCAAGATTGGCATCAACGGTGTCAGCGCCTTCATCTTGCAAGTGGTAGGCCTGCAGCTTCGGCATCAGACCAATGCCTCGGCCTTCGTGACCGCGCATGTAGAGGATGACGCCACGCCCCGCTTCGTGAACCATGCGCATGGAGTTGTGCAGCTGCTGACCGCAGTCGCAGCGGCGAGATCCCAGTGCGTCGCCAGTGAGGCATTCGGAGTGCACACGCACGAGGACGTCCTGACCATCGTTGGAAGACACATCCCCCACAACGAGAGCGACATGCTCAACACCGTCGATAAGGCTCCGGTACCCAATGGCACGGAACTCGCCGTAGTCGGTCGGCAGCTTGGTTTCGACAACGCGTTCAATCAAGTGCTCGTTGTGGCGACGGTATTCGATCAGCTGCTCAATGGAGATCAGCGCTAAATCGTGCTTGTCGCAGAAGCGACGCAGTTCCTCCGCGCGCGCCATACCGGTCGGGTCTTCCTCGGAGACAACCTCACACAGCACGCCAGCAGGACGAAGCCCTGCCAGGCGGGCGAGATCGACCGCAGCCTCGGTGTGGCCGGCACGGACGAGGACGCCACCATCGCGAGCTCGCAACGGGACCACGTGTCCTGGTCGGGTGAAATCGTGCGGGCTCGACGTGGGGTCAGCCAGAGTACGAATGGTGTTCGCACGATCTGTGGCGGAAATACCGGTCGTACCGGTGTTGGCATCCACGGTCACTGTGTATGCGGTACCGCGGGCATCCTCATTCTCTGACACCATCGGTGGCAAATTCAGACGCTCGCAGTCCTCGGCGGTCAGCGGCGCGCAGATGTAACCAGAGGAATAGCGAACCATAAAGGCAACAAGTTCAGGCGTTGCCTTCTCGGCGGCGAAGATGATGTCGCCCTCGTTCTCACGATCTTCATCGTCGACGACGACCACGGCCTTACCGGCTGCGATGTCCGCAATGGCCCGCTCTACAGAATCGAACTTAATCACAGTCTTGTAGCTTATCTTTCCAACATTTTCTCGACGTACTTGGCTAGCACATCGACTTCCAAATTGACCTTGGTGCCTACCGCGGTCGAACCAATAACGGAGTCCGTCAGCGTCGTCGGTATCAGGCTGACTTCAAAGAACCCCTCGCCTACTGCAGAGACGGTCAACGAAGTACCATCCACGGCAATTGAGCCCTTTTCCACAACATACTTGGAGAGATGCTCCGGCAGCGAAATCCGCACTACTTCCCAGCGCTCCCCTGGCGTGCGCGAAATAACCTCGCCGGTGCCATCGACATGTCCCTGCACGATATGGCCGCCGAGGCGTTGACCGACTGCGGTTGCACGTTCGAGGTTGACCTTGGAGCCGACCTCAACCTGGCCGAGGCTCGACCTATCCAGAGTCTCTTGCATGAGATCAGCGGTAAAGAAATCATCGCCAAACTCCACGACGGTCAAACAAACACCATTGACAGCAATGGAATCACCGTGGTGCACGTCGTCAAGCACGGTGGTCGCGCGAATGGTCAGAGTAATGGAATCGGCTTCGCGGTGGATTTCGCGAATTTCGCCGAGTTCCTCAACAATTCCCGTAAACATAGTGGTCAGGAAAATCCTTTACCGTTTGTTATAAATTGAAAGATTTTTACAAAATTAACTCTAGCCGGTCTACCCGCGATCTTTGCCACTGCGGAGTGCCGTAATCAAAATGTCATCCCCCAGAGTCTCGACCGCGACGGTGCGGAAACGGGAGATGTCAGTGATGGTGGTCTCATGATTGGCCGATGTCACCGGCAGACCAGCTCCGAGAAACGCCGGGGCAATGTAGGACTCAATCGCGTCGACAGCATCGGCTTCCAAGAAAGCGCTGGCGAGCCGTGGGCCGCCTTCTACCAGGACGTCAATAAGGCCCATATCCGCCATTGTCTCCAGCGCCACTTCCACATCGTGAGTGCGAATGTGGCGGAAGTTATCGCCGCAGATATTCGCATCGGCAGCAACCTCCGAGGTGCCAATCGCGATGCGCAGAGGTTGCGTTGACAGCTCCTCGCCGTCTGGTGTGCGCGCGGTCAATCGCGGATTGTCAGCGAGCACTGTTCCCGTTCCGACGACAATCGCTTGCCGACGTGCACGATCGATATGTACCCGTGCCCGCGCCTGCTCCCCCGTAATCCACTGCGAGGTGCGGTCGGTAGCGGCGGCGAAACCATCCAGCGTGCCCGCCGTCTTCAGCGTGATGTGTGGGCGCCGAGAGCGCTGCCAGTGTAACCATGGACGCAGATAGCCATCCGCCACACGATTGCGTTGGAACTCCTCGACCACGTCGATTCCCTTGTATCGCAACCACTCGCTGCCGCCAGCGGCCACGGGATTAGGATCGGCGACCGCAAATATGACGCGGGAAACACCGGCTGCCGCAAGTGCCTCGGTGCACGGTGGTGTACGGCCGATATGATTGCACGGCTCTAGTGTGACCACTGCAGTACCGCCCTGAGCTCGTGCCCCCGCCATTTCCAATGCCTGTGGCTCTGCGTGTCGCCCGCCTACAGGCTCAGTTCCGGCCACACCGACCGCAATCCCTGCGGTATCGAGGATGACGCAACCAATCGGTGGATTGGGATAGGTGGTGCCTCGAACTCGCTGACCGGCTTCTATGGCCAATGCCATAGCTTGGGCGTCAGTCAACGGCTGTGCGGAGACAAGATCCGGAAACTGTGCCACCGTGCTTCACCGCCGTCTACTTAGTTGCAGCAGCAGTTGCCAGTGCGCGCAGCTCATCGACAGCCGCCGCACGATCTTCAGTGCCGAAAACGGCCGACCCTGCAACGAAGGCGTCGCAACCAGCGGCGGCAGCGGATTCGATGGTCTTGGCGGAGATACCTCCGTCAATCTCGATCAGAGTATCCAGACCTTCGGCATCAATGCGCTGACGCAGCTTCTCGACCTTGGCTAGCTGATCCGGCATAAAGGACTGGCCCCCGAAACCGGGTTCGACACTCATGACCAGCACCTCGTCGAATTCGGCGAGGTGATCCAGCCACGGCTCAATTGGGGTACCCGGGCGCAGCGAGAACCCGGCCTTCACGCCCTGGGAACGAATGTGGCGTGCCAGTGCGATGGCATCGTCGGCGGCTTCCACATGGAAAATAACGGAGCTCGCCCCCGCCTTAATGTAGGTGTCGACCCACTTCTCCGGGTTCTCAATCATGAGATGGACATCCAAGTACTTGTCCGTCACCGCAGCTACGGCCTCCAGCACCGGAGCGCCGAAAGACAGGTTGGGAACGAAGTGGCCATCCATGACGTCGATATGTAGCCAATCTGCATTCGCTACAGCCTCAACCTCGCGGTCGAGGCGAGCGAAGTCAGCAGCGAGAATGGACGGGGCAATAATTGGTGCGCTCATAACCTCTGAGCCTAGTCGTTCTTGCGCAAAACTGAGAAGAACATCGCATCGGTACCGTGGCGGTGTGGCCACATCTGCACAGATGGATACGGTCCGACATCGGTCATCGGCGTTACCAGCTCGTGTGCCTTCAGCTCCGTCACCGGCAATTCCGTCACTGCCCTATCGACAATGCCCCTGGTTTCACGCAGATGCGGAGAACACGTGGAATAGACGATGATGCCACCCGGCCGTGCCAGACGCACAGCTTCACTGAGCAGTTCAAACTGCAGCGCAGTCAAGGAGTTCAGATCGGACGCCGACTTCCGCCAGCGCGCTTCCGGGCGACGGCGAAGCGAGCCCAAACCAGAGCACGGCGCGTCTACCAAAATGCGGTCAAAGCCTGCCTCCAGCCCGGTATCGCGACCATCCGCAACCGTTACAGTCACTGGCAGCCCGGCCGTGGCCTTCTTCACCAGTTCTGCGCGAGTCGCAGATACCTCAACAGCATCGAGCTTCGCGCCCTCAATAGCAGCGATGCCACCGATGAAAGCTGACTTACCACCGGGGCCGGAACACAGATCTAACCAGCGGCCGCTGTCTTCACCGGCAACGGGTGCCATGGTGACGGCACGCGCAATGAGCTGAGAACCCTCGTCCTGCACCGCAGCCAAGCCCTGTCGGACCGGCTCCAATTCTCCTGGGGCACCGGAATCCAAGCGCACGCAGTACGGCGACCACGGTCCCTCTTCACCGCCGGTAATCAGTGCCAATTCCTCAGCCGTAATCTCGCCCGGACGAGCGACCAAGTGCACCAACGGGCGCGCATCGTCGGCAGCGAGTGCCTGCTGCAGCTCACCGGCTTGTGCACCGAGTGCGCGGGCAAACTCCATCGCAATCCAGCGCGGGTGGGCATGCTTCATCGCTACGTAGCCAATCGGATCGGTCGCAGGATCCGGCGCAATCTCAGCCACCCATTCGTTTTCGGTCTTCGAGGAAACCTTCCTCAAAATGGCATTGACAAAGCCGCGCGCACCAGGTCCCGCCACCTTCGCCACTGCCCGCACCGAGGTATCGACCGCAGCGTAGGCGTCGACGCGCGTACGCAGCAGCTGGTACGTGCCCAGGCGCAACACATCCATCACCGGTCCAGCAATATCGCTTAACGGGCGTGACGACGATGCCTCAATCACGGCATCCAACAGGCCTTCCGCCCGCAGTGTGCCGTACGTCAGCTCCGTTGCAAAAGCAGCATCCCGACCCTTGAGCTTGTGTGCCTTCAGCAACTTGGGCAGCAGCAGGTTCGCGTAAGCATCATTCTCGCGAACGTCGGCTAGTACCTTCAGTGCGACCTTGCGCGGCTGGTCAATGCCACCGCGATTGTCCCCACCTCGGTTGTCACGGTTACGGTTGCGGTCATTGCGGTTCTGTCCGCTGCGGTTGCCGCGCTGCCGTCCGCCACCGTTGTGGCGGGGTTTGTCGTTGCCCATTTACTCGCAGACCTTTCCGCCGGGTTGGCTACCTCGCGCCCAGTCGGACGCATCCATCATCTTCTTACCCTGTGGCTGCACCTTCACCAGCTGCACATAGCCATCGGCACAACGCACAGATACTCGGTGCTTCTCCACTACCAACTCACCCGGTGTGGCGGCTGCCGCCTCCGGAGCAGCTGCCTTTCGCACCTCGTCGACCGCGGCGCTGTCCTCGTCGGAAAGCAGGGTGAGCTCTCCGACCTTCAAACGTGCACCGTCGAGAGTCGTCCACGCACCTGGGGCAGGCGTGAATGCACGAGCGCGGCGGTCAAGAAGATGTCGCGGCTGAGTCCAAACGATTCGGGCATCCTCCGGCCCGAACTTAGCGGCGTAGCTGACATCCTGTTCCGGCTGAGCGGTCGGACGCAACGCACCGGCTTCGATGCCGTCCATGGTGGCGGCTAGAAGATCCGCGCCGGAGTATGCCAGGCGGGTCAAAAGGTCGTCGGCATTATCGGTCGGGCGAATCGCTTCGGTGACGGTACCGAAAACTGGTCCGGTATCCAGACCCTTTTCAATCCGGAAAGTACTGGCACCCGTGACTTCATCGCCGGCGGCGATAGCTGCCTGCACCGGCGCGGCACCTCGCCAAGCAGGAAGTAGCGAGAAATGCAGATTGACCCAGCCGTGCGTCGGTACATCGAGCAATTCCTCCGGCACGAGATTGCCATAGGCGACCACCGGGATACAGTCGGCGTTTAGTTCGCGGATCTGCTGTTGGATTTCCTCATCTCGCAGGGTCGTCGGGGTGAGAACGGGAATGTCGTGTTCCAAGGCCAGCGCCTTCACCGGCGAGGGCGAAAGCGACTTGCCGCGGCCACGGCGGGCATCGGGGCGAGTGAGAACAGAGACGATGTCATGACGGGAGTCTTCGAGCAACTTCTTCAGGGCAACGACAGCAGGTTCCGGGGTTCCGGCAAAAATCAGGCGCACAGTAAGTGGATTCCTTCCTGGTGGACCTAGTTGTTCTAGTTAATCTAGTGATGAAACTCGGGGCGCCACACCCGGGGGCTAGGCGCAGGTGAGTTAACCGCGGTTGAGGAACCAGTCCTGCTCACGCAGAGAACGCATCGCGGTCTTGCGCTCGTCGCCCTCGAGACGCTTCAAAAACAGCACACCGTCCAGGTGGTCGCTTTCATGCTGCACGCAGCGAGCCAGCAAATCATCAGCTTCGAAGCTCACCGGTGTGCCGTGGCGATCCTGGCCTGTAACGCGCACACGCGCGTGTCGAGTCACGGGTCCATTAATACCCGGGATAGATAGGCATCCTTCGATTTCGTGGACAGTCTCGTCGCCGATGGCTTCCCATTCCGGATTGACGATGTGCCCGCGGGTGCCATTGCAGTCATAGACGAAAACGCGCTGGAGCACGCCGACCTGGTTTGCCGCGAGCCCGACGCCCTGTTGTTCGTCCATCGTGTCGAACATGTCATCAATCAGGTGCGACAGCGTCGCGTCGAAATCAGTGACGGTATCCGCCTTGGACAGCAACACCGGATCGCCGAAAAGACGTACCTCACGAACTGCCATGAACTTAGAGCCTCCAAGAAAACTGGTGTGAATCAAGCGATAACGCGCTCATTCTAGCAGCTAGCCGAAATTAATCGGATCGACGACAACGCGCACCGGCGTCGGGTCCTTCCTGGTCGCTCGAACGACCTGTGCTGCCTTCAACGCCGCTCCCACCGCCCGTGCTTGCCGACGGTCACAGCGCACCAACATCCGCTGAATAGGTGTACCCGGTTCCACGCCTGCTGGTGGTCTGGCGTTGCGGGGAAGGTCTACCGGCCCCAGGATTTCCGCGCCCGATGGAACCTCCAGGGACTCCATGAAGTTACGCAGGCCCTCTTCAGTCCCGTCCACCGCTGCCACGTGAAAGGCCGGAGGCAGAGTGGCGGCTGTACGGTCGGCCAATTCCCTGTTCGCAGCGCCTACCGCGTCCCATGCCAGAAGATCGGCCACAGTCGGGACTGCAGCATCCGCATCGATAACCACTGCCCCTCCTCGCTCCCGCGGTCGCGCAAGCGTGACAGCTCGAGACCAATGCGCATAGGCCTCTTCATGAGCGCGCAAGTCCTGCCGGCCGAGCATCGCCCAAGTGTCCAGCAGCATCACTGCACCGTAGCCCTCCGGCGCATAAGGCTCGGCTCCCGGCGTGGCCACCACGACCCTCGGGCCTTCGGGAATGTCGTCAACAATCCGTTCGCCAGAGGAAGCGACGACTGGGAATGGACTGAAAATACGACCAAACTCTTCCGCCGTACGTTCACTGCCGACCACGACTGGCCGAATCTTGGTGGAACCGCAGCTATGGCAACGGTGGTGGATGTCGATGCGGCCACACCACCGACAGGTCGGCGGCGCCGGATCGTCCGGGTTATCGGACGGTGGAATTCCCAGTGGACCGTTACACCAGCGACAGCGCGCAGGAGCACCACAGGAACGACACGACAATGTCGGTACATATCCCTTGCGGGGTACCTGGACCAGAATCGGAAGCTCTTCGCGCAGCGCGGCTTTTGCCCGTCGAAAAGCGATGGCAGGAAGGCGTCCCCTACTGACGTCATCCGGGTCTTCGGAAGTGTCCGTGGAGGCAATCATCTCCGGCATGAATTCAGCCAGGGCGTCGGCGCCTGCAACCAGATTGTGCGCCCAACCTGAGGAGACCAGCAGCTGCACCTCTGCTGTACGGCTATACGATGCAAAAATAAGAGCGCATCCCTCCTGCGCACTTCGCGTGACCAGCACCTCGCGAGAGTGGACGTAGGGTGCGCGGGGGTCTACGAGGTTGTCATCGCCATCATCGACAATCACTGCTAAACGCAGATTCTGCACTGGGGCGTACGCTGCCGAACGCGTGCCGACGACTATGCGCCCCTGGCCGTGCAGGATATCCAGGTAGCGGCGATAGCGGGACTCGGGACCGAGACCAGCCCCGAGAAGAGTGAGCTGACGGGCAGAAATGAGCTCGCGAAAAGCGCTCTCGAAGCGTGCCTGCGTGCGTGCGTCCGGCACAATGATGAGAACACCGCCACCATCGCGGGCGACCGAAACGCTGAGCGCGGCGAGCATGGCTGCCACCTGTTCCCCTGGAACTGGCTGCCACGCTGCGCGTGCCGGGGCGCCCTTGCGGACGGAATCGACAAAGGATTCGCCGAAGACATAGTTGCCCCACGCGGAAAGGTCCGGATCCTCGGTGGCAAGCTTTCCCAATTCCTCCCACGTTGGGGGCATCTTCTCCTTGCGGGCACGTTCGGCCCGTGCATGACGGGTTGGGATGGCGGATCGAATGATGTTTGAGCGTGTTGCGCCGTAATACTCCGCCAGAGAATCCACCAACCGTCGAAGCTGTGGCGGATAGACAACCTCAGAGCTGATGACATCCTTGAGATAGGACAGTTTGCCGTCGTGAGTGGGCGTGGCACAGCGCTCCAGTACCAGCGCATTGACCAATTGGCCGTGGAAGCGAATCCGCACGCGGCAACCGACAACCGCTTCCTCCGCTAGCGCGCGCGGAACCAGGTAATCGAAGGGGCGATCCAACTGCGGCAGCCCCAAAAGTGGAAGCACCCGCGCGACTGGCAGCTTCTCAGCTGCGGCGGCGGGTGCGAAGGGGGCGTCGGTCATAGAGTCTTACTCTACTTCCCCACCCCAGGGTCATGCTGGCGGGTGGTGTTTATCCCAGGCCAGCGGCTGCGCGGAGCTCTTCAACACGGTTGAGTTGCTCCCACGGCAGGTCCAAGTCAGTTCGGCCAAAGTGACCGTAGGTGGAGGTCTGCGCATAAATCGGGCGCAGCAAGTCCAGGTCACGAATAATAGCGGCCGGACGAAGGTCGAAGACCTTGTTGATAGCCTCGCGGATGGCGTCGTCCGAAACGTGACCGGTGCCGAAAGAGTCGACGTAAAGGCCTACCGGGCGAGCGCGGCCGATAGCGTAGGCGACCTGAATCTCCAGGCGGTCAGCCAGACCTGCGGCCACGGCATTCTTCGCAACCCAACGGGTGGCATAGGCGCCGGAGCGGTCCACCTTTGACGGGTCCTTACCCGAGAATGCGCCGCCACCGTGACGAGCCATACCGCCATAAGTGTCGACGATAATCTTGCGGCCGGTCAGGCCGGCATCGCCCATCGGGCCACCGATAATAAACTGGCCAGACGGGTTGACCAGCAGATTCAATTCATCGGTAACAAAGCGCTCGCGCAAGTTAGCGTCGTCGAGCACCCAATCGACTACGTGAGTCTTAATCTGCTCGGTAATCCACTCCTGGGTCACATCCGGGTCGTGCTGCGTGGACACCACTACGGTGTCCAAGTACACCGGGTTATTGTCTTCGTCGTAAGCGAAGGTGACCTGAGTCTTACCATCCGGTCGAAGCGATGGGACGATGCCTTCCTTGCGTACCTGCGTCAAGCGGCGAGCCAGACGGTGCGCCAGTGCAATCGGTAGCGGCATGTACTCCGGAGTTTCGTTGGTAGCGTAGCCGAACATCAGCCCCTGGTCGCCAGCGCCCTTGAGATCTTCTGCTTCGACTTCGCCACCAGAGCTGCGTGCTTCCAGAGAAGTGTGCACACCGTCGTGGATGTCTGAAGATTGCTCACCGATCGAAATGGAGACGCCACAGGTCTTGCCGTCAAAGCCCTTTTCAGAAGAATCGAAACCGATCTCCTTCAGTCGACTCCGGACAATTCCAGGGATGTCAACGTAGCTCTTCGTGCGAACCTCGCCAACAACATGGACTAAACCGGTAGTCACCACAGTCTCAACGGCGACCATCGATGCAGAATCCTGCGCGAGCATAGCGTCAAGGATGGAGTCCGAAATCGAGTCGCAAATCTTATCTGGGTGCCCCTCGGTAACAGATTCACTGGAAAACAGCCGAAGATTAGAGGCCACGAGCAGTACAACTTTCTTCTAGATCATTTCCCCAGCCCTGCGATGTCGCTGCGGCGTGGGTTTTCGTTTGATTCGATAATTATAGACCAAGCGGTTCAGTCGCCGTAGTAGGCACCGGCTACTCCGCTGGCTGAGGTTCCTGTCGCAGCTCGGAGACTGCATCCAAAATCGAACCGGCTACCGAGAACTTTGAGCCTCGCGGCACGTCCCACTGCTCGCCATCGAGAGACAGCAACCATCCGACATTGTCCGTCGCACCGAAAGTTTGCCCACCTGAGACGTCGTTACACATGAGCAAATCGCAGCCCTTGCGCACAATTTTCTGCTTCGCAAGCTCGAGTGGCGTCGTCGTCTCGTCGCCGGTCTCAGCCGCAAAGCCCACCATCGTCGTGGTTGCCGGAATCTCGCCCGCTTTACGCCGCTCCACAGTGGTAGCCAGAATGTCAGGGTTTTCTACGAGCTGGATGTTGCTCAAAGCGTCGTCTGCGACGCCCTTCTTCATCTTGGCCCCAGCGGTCGATGCCGGACGGAAGTCGGCGACGGCAGCGGCAAAAATGCAGACATCGGCCAACTTGGAGTGTTCGTGGGCGGCCTTGGCCATCTCCAAAGTGGAATCAACCTTTACAACATTCGCGCCCAGCGGTGTCGGCAACTGATCTGTATGTCCTGCCACCACAGTGACCTGAGCGCCACGCTGTGCTGCCATCTCAGCTAGCGCGAAGCCCTGACGCCCTGAGGAGTGGTTGCCGATAAAACGTACCGGGTCGATAGCCTCACGGGTGCCACCGGCAGTAATCATGAAGCGCACGCCCTCGAAGTCGCGGCGGAAGTGGCGCGGATTCTCGACTGCCGCTAATGCCAGCGAAACTATCTGCTCTGGCTCCGGCAGACGACCTGGACCAGTGTCCTTACCAGTCAAACGGCCATGGGCCGGATCGAGGACAATAGTGCCATGGCGACGAAGAATCGCGACATTATCGCGCGTAGCTGGATGGTTCCACATCTCAGTGTGCATGGCAGGAGCCAGAACCACCGGGCAGGTCGCCACAAGCAAAGTTGCGGTGAGAAGGTCGTCGGCACGCCCGTGTGCGGCACGCGCCATAAAGTCGGCAGTCGCGGGAACCACGACGACGAGGTCGGCCTCCTGCCCCACGCGGACATGCTGAACTTCATCGACTGCGTCAAAAACCGTAGTCGACACCGGGTTCCCCGACAGCGCCTCGAAAGTAGCCGCACCTACAAAATTCAATGCGGACTCGGTGGGAACGACGCGAACATCGTGACCGAGTTCCTTGAAGCCACGAACAACGTGTGCGGCCTTATATGCAGCGATGCCGCCGGCAACCCCGACGACAACCTTTAAACATTCGGATACGTCAGCATTACCGGCGGCATGCATACAGATATCTCCCCTTAAGGAAATGCTCTAGCCCTCAGTGTGGTCCAGCAGACCAGCGTTGATTTCACGAAGAGCGATGGACAGAGGCTTCTCAGCGACCCCCGGAGTAACCAGCGGGCCAACGTACTCCAGCATGCCTTCGTCAATCTGCTGGTAGTAGTCATTAATCTGGCGTGCACGCTTGGCAGCGAAGATAGCCAGAGCGTACTTCGAAGAAGCCTTACCAAGCAGCTCATCGATCGGCGGATTGGTAATACCAATTGGCGGGTCGAACACTGCCTCGGTGGCGGTATTTTCCTGGGTCACGAGAAATCTTTCCTCAATAGAACGTGAGTTACTGGGGTGACAATAGAAACCGTCGGAGCAATAGAAACACCATTGCTTGGAAACGATTTCTACTATCGATGATGTGGAGTCGCCCTGTTACTTGCCAGTAGTCAGCGCCCGAGCGATGGCCGCCACAGCATCATCGACATTGTCGTTGACAACAACCTCATCGAATTCGTGCTGAGCATCCATTTCCACTCGCGCGGTTTCCAGGCGACGCTTGACTTGCGCCTCGGTTTCCGTGCCACGACCAGTGAGCCTGCTGACGAGAATCTCCCAGCTTGGCGGAGCCAAGAACAGCAGGTGAGCATTCGGCGCTACCTTACGGATGGAGCGGGCTCCCGCCAGATCCACCTCAACGAGTACCGGACGTCCCTCGGCGAGAGCTTTATCCACCGGGCCACGCGGCGTTCCAGAACGCTGCAGACCACCGTGGATTTCAGCCCACTCGAGCATCTCTCCTGCATCAATATGCTGTTGGAACTTCTCCGGGGTCACGAAGAAATAGTCGCGGCCATCGACCTCACCCGGCCGTGCGGCGCGGGTGGTCATGGAAACGCTGAAGTACAGTCCGGGAACCTCGGCACGGAGCCGACTGACAACAGTGGATTTTCCCACACCGGCAGGGCCGGCAAGGACTACCAGCTGACCGTTTTCATTCCCGGCCACTGCGACTAGTCCTCCACTGCGTAGCCGAAGCGCTCCAGCAGAGCGCGACGCTGACGGTCACCCAGGCCACGCAGGCGGCGGGTCTGAGCAATCTCCAGGTCATTCATGATGTCCTGTGCCTTGACCTTGCCGACCTTCGGCAGAGCCTCGAGCAGAGCGGAGACTTTCATCTTGCCGATGATCTCGTTCTCGTCAGCCTGCTTGAGAACCTCTGGCAGGTCGATAGCGCCACGCTTCAGCTTGTCCTTGAGCTCTGCGCGTACCTTGCGGGCCTGAGCTGCCTTCTCGAGTGCTGCTGCACGCTGCTCCGGGGTCAACTGCGGAAGGGCCACGTGTTCCTCCGTAAAAATAGATTGGTTAGCTTCTTATTTACTTGCACGAGCCTCGCGTCCACCAAGGGCAGGCAACGACACCGTGCTTAACGATTGGAGACCGTACCGCACTTACCGGTTGTTGAGGCAAATGCTGACGGGGTGTCGATAAAAATGACACCAGGGCTTTATCCGCCCCACCTTTCGGTCGTGGTCAACCAACTCCGGCGATTGTAGCACCGTTTGCCCAGGAGAATGGAAATTGACCACGGTTTTTGTACGAAATCTCCCAGGAATCGTCACAGTAACTTGCCTATACCTACTCCGCCGCCACCTGAGGCTCATTAGGATAATCTCGGCAGCTAGGTACGGAAGAAGCCCGCAGGGGCAACTGTTCTATGAGGTGCGCCCTGCGGGCCTCTGCCAAATCGTCGATTCGCTGCTAACTCTCGGATAGGAACGGAGCCGCAGCTTCAATAGTTGCGCGCCGCAGCGCAGCAGGATCAGACCCAGCGGAGAGAATTGCACGCGAAATATTTGGCAGTGCAAGCCCCTTGGATTCCCCTGCCAGACGATCTACATCGGCCGGGGTTCCACCCTGAGCTCCCACACCGGGCATGAGAATGGGACCGCGCAGGTCACTGAGCACCGGGGCGTCGTCAAGCGTTGCGCCAACAACAACGCCGATGCTGCCCGCCTTTGCACCAGCGTCAATCTGGCGGGCATTAATAGCGGCTGCCTGGTTGACCATGGTCTGAGCCAGACTCTCACCCGAAACCGTCGCCTTCTGTACGGACGCACCTTCCGGATTGGACGTTGCGGCCAGCACGAACAGGCCGCGTCCGTTCTCCAACGCCAACGAAACCGCCGGATCAAGAGCACCGAACCCAAGGTACGGAGATACCGTCAGTGCGTCGGCGGCTAGCGGCGAGCTATCCGACAGCCAGGCATCAGCGTATGCAGCCATCGTCGAACCGATATCGCCCCGCTTGGCATCTGCAATCGACAGCGCACCGGCGTCCTTCAGATCTGCCAACGTCCGCTCCAGGACGGCAAAGCCCTTGGAACCGTAGGCTTCAAAGAACGCCACCTGGGGCTTGACGACGGCAACGATGTCACCGAACGCCTCGACGCATGTGGCGGCAAAACGCTCTAGACCGTCAGCCGAATGCGGCAACTGCCAGGCATCCAGCAGCCCCGGGTGCGGGTCGATGCCCACGCAGAGCCGACCGCGCTCGGCGACAACCTCGCTGAGGCGATCGCCGAAACCTTTGACTGTCCGCACTGCGGAACCTTCAGCCTTCGCGGTCATGTTAGGCCTGCTCCTGAGCAGCCAACTCTGCCGGGTGGAGTTCCTGCAGAGCCTTAACGCTCATCTCACCGTTGCGCAGTGCCAGAATGCCCTGCAGTGCGGCGACGGCCCCCTGAGCGGTGGTCACACAAGTTACGCCCTGGCTCACAGCAGCAGCGCGAATCTCATATCCGTCAGAGCGTGCGCCAGCAGAACCGGACGGGGTGTTGATAATGATGTCAACCTCACCGTCGCGAATCATGTCGACGATGTCGCGCTCGTCCGTCGGCGCATCGGAATCAGTCGTACGCTTTGCGACGACCTCACACTCAACACCGTTGCGGCGCAGCATACCGGCCGTACCCTCCGTTGCCAGGATGCGGAAGCCCATATCCGCCAGCGTGAGGATCGGGAAGACCAGAGTGCGCTTATCGCGGTTGGCCAGCGAGACGAAGATCGTGCCCTCGGTCGGCAGCTCACCGAAACCGGCCAGCTCGCCCTTGGCGAAAGCGGCACCAAAGTTGTCTGCCAAGCCCATGACTTCACCGGTGGACTTCATCTCCGGGCTCAGCAGGCTGTCGAGAGCGCGGCCCTCGAAGTCGCGGAAGCGGTTGAACGGCAGGACGGCTTCCTTAACCGCAATCGGAGCGTCAGCAGGCAGAGAGCCACCGTCGAAGTTGGACGGAATCATGCCCTCTTCGCGCAGTTCCGCGATAGTAGCGCCCATCATGACGCGGGACGCGGCCTTAGCCAGCGGAACTGAGGTTGCCTTGGAGACAAACGGTACGGTACGAGATGCACGCGGGTTGGCCTCGATGACGTAGAGCGTCTCGTCCTTGAGTGCGTACTGAACGTTCATCAGGCCCTTGACACCGATGCCGTGTGCCAGTGCCTTGGTGGATTCACGCACCTTGTCGATGATGCCTGCAGACAGAGTCATCGGAGGCAGCGCACACGCGGAGTCGCCGGAGTGAATACCGGCTTCCTCAATGTGCTCCATAACGCCGCCGAGGTAGACCTCTTCCCCATCACACAGTGCATCAACATCAATCTCGATGGCGCTGTCCAGGAAGCGGTCAACCAGTACCGGGTGCTCATTGGACAGCTCGGTAGCGCGGTTGATGTAGTCCTCCAGAGTGGCCTCATCGTAGACGATTTCCATGCCACGGCCGCCGAGGACGTAGGACGGACGGACCAGCACCGGGTAACCGATACCAGCGGCAACCTGGCGAGCTTCTGCGAAGGAGGTGGCGGTACCGAACTCCGGCGCCGGCAGCTTGGCCTCAGCCAGCACCTTGCCGAACTCACCGCGGTCCTCAGCCAGGTCGATTGCCTCTGGGCTAGTGCCGACAATCGGAACGCCTGCGGCCTGCAGACGCTCCGCCAGGCCCAGCGGAGTCTGGCCACCGAGCTGAACAATGACGCCTGCGACCTTTCCGGACTGGCTCTCAGCGTGGTAGACCTCGAGGACATCCTCGAAGGTCAATGGCTCGAAGTAGAGGCGATCTGCGGTGTCGTAGTCGGTGGAAACCGTTTCCGGGTTGCAGTTGACCATGACGGTCTCGTACCCAACCCGGGAGAGCTCGAGCGCCGCGTGGACACAGGAGTAGTCGAACTCAATACCCTGGCCGATGCGGTTAGGACCGGAACCGAGGATGATGACCTTTTCCTTTTCGGTCTGCGGGGCGACCTCGGACTCAGCAGCCGGGTCCAGCTCGTATGCCGAGTAGTGGTACGGAGTCTGTGCTTCGAACTCGGCGGAGCAGGTATCGACAGTCTTGAATACGGGGTGGATGTTCAGGCGCCAGCGCAGCTCGCGCACGCCGTCTTCCCCGGCCAATTCCGGACGCAGCGCAGCAATCTGGGCGTCGGACAGTCCCCAGTACTTAGCCTCACGCAGCAGGTCGGAGGTCAGCACCGGAGCGTCGATAAGCTCCTTGCGGATATCCTGCAGGTTTTCCATCTCGGCGATAAACCACGGATCCAGGCCGGAAGCTTCGTGGATCTGCTCGATGGAAGCACCCAGACGCTGAGCCAGCTCAACGTCGTAGATGCGACCTTCAGTCGGACGCTTCAGGTCCTCAAGGACAGCGTTGACATCGCTTGCGCGCTCACCTGCGAAGTCCTCATCCGGAACAGTCCAGAAACCAGCTGGCTTGTTCTCCAGCGAACGCATAACCTTACCGAGCGCGCCGATGTAGTTACGGCCGATAGCCATGGCCTCACCGACGGACTTCATGGTGGTGGTCAGCGTATCGTCAGCACCTGGGAACTTCTCGAAAGCAAAGCGTGGAGCCTTGACAATCACGTAATCCTGCACCGGCTCAAACGCTGCCGGGGTTTCACCGGTGATGTCGTTGGTGATCTCATCAAGGGTGTAGCCGATAGCCAGCTTGGCAGCAATCTTTGCAATCGGGAAACCAGTTGCCTTGGAAGCAAGCGCCGACGAGCGGGAGACGCGCGGGTTCATCTCAATGGTGATGATGCGGCCGTCATTCGGGTTGATGGCGAACTGGATGTTACAGCCACCGGTGTCAACGCCGACCTCACGCAGAATTGCGATGCCCTGGTCACGCATGGTCTGGAACTCGCGGTCGGTCAGAGTCATCGACGGAGCGACAGTCACCGAGTCACCAGTGTGGACACCGAGGGCATCAACGTTTTCAATGGAGCAGACCACGACAACGTTGTCGTCGCCATCGCGCATGAGCTCGAGCTCAAATTCCTTCCAGCCGAGGATGGACTCCTCGATCAGAACATTGGCCTCGGGCGATGCGGCCAGGCCGCCACCTGCAATACGGTCGAGGTCTTCCTGGTTGAAGGCCAGACCGGAACCCAGACCGCCCATGGTGAACGACGGGCGAACAACGACCGGAAGACCGAGCTCTGCAACAGTCTCATGGACTTCTTCCATGTTGTGGCAGACGCGGGAACGAGCGGATTCGCCACCAATCTTGGCGACGATGTCCTTGAACATCTGGCGATCCTCACCGCGCTGAATGGCCGGAATATCAGCACCAATCAGCTCGACATTGTACTTCTCCAGAATGCCCTCGCGGTCCAGCTGAATAGCTGCGTTCAGTGCAGTCTGGCCACCGAGAGTTGCCAGGACAGCGTCAATCGGGTTGCCCTCTGCAGCTTCCT
This sequence comes from Corynebacterium sp. HMSC063G05, assembly GCF_001810555.1. Lineage (NCBI taxonomy): Bacteria > Bacillati > Actinomycetota > Actinomycetes > Mycobacteriales > Corynebacteriaceae > Corynebacterium > Corynebacterium sp. HMSC063G05. The sequence goes on from NZ_KV801839.1 coordinate 161,263, forward strand.
TGGCCAGAATCTTTTCGATGTACTTGGTTTCAATCGGCTCGATATAGGTGGAGTCTGCGAACTCCGGGTCAGTCATAATCGTTGCCGGGTTGGAGTTGACCAGCGTGACTCTCAGGCCCTCTTCGCGCAGCACGCGGCAAGCCTGGGTGCCGGAGTAGTCGAACTCGCAGGCCTGACCGATAACAATCGGGCCGGAGCCGATAACCAGTACGTGGTTGATGTCTGTACGACGTGGCATGGTGTTAGGTCCCTTAGCCCTTTCCTACTTGTTCGAGTTTCCGGTTGCGGACTTGTTGAAATCGACCTTCTGGATCAGCGCCAGGAAGTCATCAAAGAGAGAGTGCGCATCGTGCGGGCCGGCTGCGGACTCCGGGTGGTACTGCACAGAAAAGGCCATGCCGTTCTTCAGTGCGACACCTTCCACGACGTCGTCGTTAAGGCAGGTGTGCGTAACCTCTGCCTCGCCCCACGGGGTATCGAAACTCTCGCCGGCCTTGCCTTCAAGTGCGAAACCGTGGTTCTGAGCGGTGATAAAAATACGGCCAGTGCGGTGGTCCTTCACCGGAACATTGACGCCGCGGTGACCGAAGACCAGCTTGTAGGTATTCAGGCCGAGTGCGCGACCAAGAATCTGGTTACCGAAGCAGATACCGAATAGCGGCATGCCGTCATCGAGGGCAGCCTTGGCGACCGCAACCATCTCATCAGCAGTTGCCGGGTCACCCGGGCCGTTGGACAAGAAGACACCGTCCGGCTGGTATTCCTTCTTAATATCTTCGTACGGAGTGTTAGCCGGAACAACTACGACTTCCAGGCCACGCTTAGCCAGCTCACGCGGGGTGTTGGACTTGATGCCCAGGTCGTAGGCCACAACACGTGCCTTCTTCTCCCCCTGTGGTTCCACGACATAGGCCTCATCGGTGCTGACCTCGCGAGCCAGATCCGCGCCCTTCATCGCAGGCTGAGCGCGAACGATTTCCACCAGCTTATCGACGGGCTGCTGTGCGTCCTCACCGGAGAAAATACCAGCGGCAATCGAGCCATTGTCGCGCAAATGGCGAACCAGCGCGCGAGTATCAATCTGGCGGATACCGATGATGCCCTGTGCCTTCAGTTCATCTTCCAAGCTGCGCTCCGAGCGCCAGTTGGAGGGAATGCGCGACAAATCGCGGATAATAAAGCCAGCTGCCCAAATCTTGTTTCCGCGGGACTCGTAGTCCTCATCGTTCCAACCGGTGTTGCCGATCTGTGGTGCGGTAGCCACAATCAGCTGGCGGTGGTAGGACGGGTCCGTCAGGGTTTCCTGGTAGCCCGTCATAGCGGTGGTAAAAACTGCCTCACCCAGGGTTGTACCGGTGGCGCCGAAACCGCGTCCGCGGAACACTCGGCCATCTGCCAATACCAGGACTGCCGCTGTAGCGGCCGCGGCCTGCGACTCGTTGCTCACGTTATTGCCTTTCAGTTGGGTAGCGTGCGAGGAATTTACATTAATCATACGGGACGCATGTGAATTTTTATGCGTTGACATGAATATTATCCAGCGACCTCTCCGTTAAGAGCGGTCACCTTACCGCGCAGCACGGTAGCTGCCACGGACACGGCCATCTCCATTTCCTCATAAGGAGTGTTCTCGGACTTCGACGCCAGGTCTTCGCCGCGGACCGTCCACTTTTTGCCCGGGTCAACAACAGTCAGGTTGGCAGGCTCACCGACAGCAATCGGACGGCCGTGCCCCGGTAGCTTCACGATTTGAGCGGGACGCTCACTCATGACCTTGGCCAGCCAGCGCCAATCACAATCGCCCTTCAAAACGAACTCTTCGGCGATGATTGGCATCGAGGTCTCCAGACCAAGCATGCCGGGCTTAGCGTGCTCGAACTCGCAGCACTTTTCTTCAGAGCCGTGCGGAGCGTGGTCGGTAGCGACACAGTCAATGATCCCGTCAATCAGAGCCTGACGCAGAGCCAGGGTGTCGCGCTGCTCACGCAGCGGCGGATTGACGCGGTAGACGCCGTCGTAGGTCTCCAACTTCTCATCGGTGAGAATCAGGTGATGCGGGGTAACCTCGGCGGTCAGCGGAATATCATGCTCCTTTGCCCACTTGACCAGCTCAACCGTGCCTTCGGTGGAAGCGTGGCAGATGTGCATGCGTCCGCCGTAGTCGCGAGCCATAATGGCATCTCGGGCCACGATGGACTCCTCAGCTACGCGCGGCCACCCGGTCAGGCCGAGTCGTGCGGCGGTTGGACCTTCGTGAGCCGATGCATCTGCGGTCAGACGCGGATCTTCGCAGTGCTGCGCCAGCAATACGTCTTCGCCGCGGGCGTATTCAATCGCGCGGCGCATAATCAGCGGATTGTCAACGCACTTACCGTCATCGGAGAACATGCGTACCTTCGCCTGCGAGTCTGCCATCATGCCGAACTCAGTCAGCGTATCGCCCTTCAGCCCCTTAGTAATGGATCCGACCGGGTGAACGTCGCAGAGGTTCAGCGCCTGGCCCTTGAGCCACACCGACTCAGCAATCGAGGGGTCATCGGTTACCGGCGCGGTATTGGCCATAGTGAACACTGCGGTGAAACCACCGCGTGCTGCGGCGGCGGAACCAGTGGCCAGGGTTTCCGTATCTTCACGGCCCGGCTCGCGCAGGTGCACATGGATGTCAACCAGACCTGGCAAGAGAACGAGGGAGTCGAACTCCAGGACCTCTACCCCGTCCTCGGCCGTGAGATTTTCACCAATCTCAGCGATGACGCCATCTTCAATCAGAACGTCGACATCTTCGCCTTCACCGTAGGGACGCACGCCCTTCAGCAGCAGCTGTCCCCTCGCGGACGCTGCCAGCGGTCCTACCTCGGGGTACGAGGCTTCGTCATACTCATTGCGATTCGACATTTATGCCTGCCCTTCCAAGTTGGCGGAAACACCTGAGGTCAGCAGTGTGAAAAGAACTGCCATGCGGACGTGGACACCGTTGGCTACCTGCTGCAGCACGGCAGTGCGCGGCAAATCAGCGACGGCATCGTTAATTTCCATGCCACGAAGCATCGGGCCTGGGTGCATCACAATGCAGTCGTCGCGAAGCATCTTCTCGCGAGCCTTCGACAGCCCGTAGCGAGTGGCGTATTCGCGATGGGATGGGAAGAAGCCTCCGTTCATGCGCTCCTGCTGAACGCGGAGCATCATCACGGCATCAGCATCGCGGATCTCGTCTTCCATGCGGTAGGCAACACGCACCGGCCAGGTCTCGATGCCAAACGGCAGCAGCGTCGGTGGCGCGACGAACACGACCTCGGCGCCGAGCTTGCTCAGCAGATCGGCGTTAGAGCGAGCGACGCGAGAATGCAAAATATCGCCAACGATGACGACCTTGCGCCCCTCAATTCCACCGAGGCGCTGACGCAACGTCACTGCGTCCAGGAGAGCCTGCGTCGGGTGCTGGTGCTTTCCGTCACCCGCGTTGATGATCGATGGGCCGTTGCCAAATTCCTCAGTCCACTTGGCGATCAGCTGTGCCGCGCCCGACGATGGGTGCCTAACGACGATGGCATCGCCGCCGATAGCATCCAAAGTCAGCGCGGTGTCTTTCAGACTTTCGCCTTTCTTCACAGAGGAAGAGGAAGCCGAGATATTAATAACATCGGCGCTCATCCACTTACCCGCAGTCTCAAAAGAAGAGCGGGTACGCGTGGAGTTCTCGTAAAAGAGGTTATAAATAGTGCGGCCGCGCAGGGTCGGCAGCTTCTTAATTTCCCGACCGCGGATGACCTCCTTGAAACGATCGGCCTCATCCATCAGGCCGACAATTTCATCCTTGGTCAAATCCGCAATGCTAATCAGGTGTTTCACTGTTCCTCCGCCCGGGTGAGAATAACCGCGTCACGGCCGTCAAGTGCCTCTACCAGCACATCGACGTCTTCGTCGCGGGAAGTTGGCAGATTCTTACCGACGTAATCGGCGCGAATTGGTAGTTGACGATGACCACGATCAACCAGCACTGCAAGCTGAATTACTCGCGGGCGACCGATGTCAGCAATAGCGTCGAGTGCGGCACGAATTGTGCGACCTGAGAAGAGGACATCGTCTACGAGAACAACGGTGGTGCCGTCGATTCCGGAGTTTGGAATGTTCGTGGGCTGCAGGGCGCGGTGCGGGCCCTTGCGCAAGTCATCCCTGTACAGGGTGATATCAAGCGATCCAGTTTCCGGGCGAATGCCGGAGAACTGTTCAATCAAATCGGCTAGCTTCTCCGCCAGCGGTACGCCACCAGATGGAATACCGAGGAGAACTACGCGCCCAGCATTTGGGCTATCCAGCGCAGTTTTTTCAATAATTTGGTGCGCGATGCGCGCGATGGTACGTGCAACTTCGTCTGCATTGAGCAGCTCGGTTGTTTGCGGCGTTCCTTCGCTCATCGTGACCTCCTTCCCCGCCTCTCAGTGCGGTCCGTTAAAGGATGTCTTGATTGTGGATATTTGATTATCAGTTTGCATGACTCGCAACTACGGGCGCGGTGCAAACTTCCGCTGACCAGAATAGCACTCACACTTAAATTGCCTCTAAATGCAACAAAACTCCAAGCCCCCAAAAAAAGGGACTTGGAGTTTCAGACAATCCGCGAGAACCGACTGTGATCGGCTCGCAGTGAGCCCGGCCGCTTTGATTGGCTAGGACCCGTTCTCGCTCTTAGCCACGTCTTCAGCCACCAGCTTGGCAATATCGCTCATGTCCAGGCCGGTAATCTTAGCCATCTCATCGGAGTCAGCCAGTGCCTTGTCAGCTTCCTCATTTGCAGCAGCCTGTGCCTGAATAGCCTCGTCGAACTGGGACTCGCCCACCGAAGTGCTAACAGCTGCTGCTGCCAGGCGTGCCTGGTCGGCAATCTTGGCCTCGGCATCGAGAACTGCGTTGATGTACGGTGCCGCCACATCAGTGGAGTATTCCGATGCCAGCTCAACGCCTTCCACCACGGCCACACGCGGAGGCACGTCGGAGTTGTAGAACAGCTCCCAGGTGGAAAGACGCAAGATAGCACGGTCGACTGCCGGTAGGCGACGCAGCGGCCACTCCTCCGTCAGGTACGAAGAAATCGTCGAGTCGATACCGATAATTTCCGCAGCTACACCGCGCACGATCTGCTCGGTGTACTCCGCAATTGGATTCACATCCAGATCGGGATTACGGACCATTTCCAGCCGCTCTTCAAGAAGCTTGACGACGTCGACGCCTCGCTGCTCGGCCTCAAATAGCAGATCTACCGCACGACGGCGCGCACGGTAGCGCGCGCCGTGGCGCTTGTAGTTAGGTTCGCGAACTTTCGCGGACTCCTGCGCATCCGGGGTCTCGACGGACTTGTGATCCTTTTCAGTCATGGATGTGTATGTATCGCTCTCAACAAAAGGGTGAACTAGATGAGGGAATTAGTGGTTGACGCGGGACAGGTAGGAGCCGTCACGGGTGTCGACCTTCAGTACGTCGCCGGTTTCGATGAACAGCGGCACCTGAATCTCAGCGCCAGTCTCCAAAGTTGCCGGCTTGGTGCCACCGGTGGAGCGGTCGCCCTGCAGACCCGGGTCGGTCTGCTCAACCTTCAGTTCAACCGAAACAGGCATTTCAGCGAAAAGAACGTTGCCCTCATGGAAGGACACCTGGCAGGTGGTTTCCGGAAGCAGGAACTTAGCACCCTCCGGCATCTGAGCGTCCAGGATGGAAATCTGGTCGTAGGTCTTGTCGTCCATGAAGACGTATCCTTCACCGTCGTGGTACAGGTACGTCATGTCGCGACGGTCGACGGTAGCAGTCTCAATCTTGACGCCAGCGTTGAAAGTCTTGTCAACAACCTTGCCGGTCAGAACGTCCTTCAGCTTGGTGCGGACGAATGCCGGACCCTTACCTGGCTTGACGTGCTGGAACTCCACGATCTGCTGAAGCTTATTGTCGTGCTTGATAACTAGACCGTTTTTAAAATCTGCGGTGGTAGCCAACTAAACTCTCCTGAAATTGTTAAAAAGCTCTCTGACGAAACCACGATACTCCGTATCTCATCGAGAGAAAAATAAAACGCCGTGATGTTAGGCCCGCGGTTTCGGCAGCTGCGTAATAATTTCCGGCTCGGTGTCGGTGATAATCAACGTATCTTCGATGCGCACACCGCCGAACCCCGGCACATAAATACCAGGCTCGATGGTCAACGTCATGCCAGCTGCCAACTTCCCCTTGCCGGTGCGAGCAGCAAATGGAGCCTCATGCACCTCAATACCGATTCCGTGGCCGGTGGAATGAACGAAGTGCTCCCCATAACCAGCCTTTTCAATAATGTCCCGGCATGCTGCGTCTACAGCCACAACATCAGCCCCTGGCACGGCCGCTTTTACGCCAGCCAGCTGGGCTTCCAGCACGACATTGTAAATCTCTCGGGCCTTCTCGTCTGCGAACTCCACCCCGGCAACAATCGCGCCGTCCAAATCTGACGACGTATTGTTCGGATCGTTTTCGCTTGACGACGTTCCCGCCTCACCGGCAAAGAGGGTACGTGTCATATCTGAGTTGTAGCCCCCGGCAAAGGCGCCAAAGTCAATAGTGACCAGGTCACCTGCCTCGATTACGCGATCTTCCGCCCCGTGGTGTGGCTTGGCGGAATTCGGGCCGCTCGCGACAATCGTGTCGAAGCTAGGCCGATCGGCGCCATGCATGCGCATGCGGTACTCCAACTCTGCGGCGACTTCGCGCTCCGTGCGGCCGGCGACCACGATGCCGTCGTGAAGCAAGTCCTCGAATGCGCAGACCGCGATGTCGGCGACATGGCGCAGAGCGACGAGTTCCGTATCGGACTTGACCTCCCGCAGTTTAGAGACGACGCCCGTAGTCGATACCAGCTCGAGTGCCTGTGGCCGGGCATCCTCTAGCTCTTGATAAGCGGCCATAGTGAGGAACTCAGATTCAACACCAAGACGCGAGATATCCAGCTTTCGGCATTGACCGACGAGTGCCACGCCGGTGTTGCGGGCGGTGAGTAACTCCACGTCCGGTGCCTGTTTGCCAGCCTGAACCGTATAGCGGCCGTCGGTGGAAAGCAGCGCTTCCCCACTGGCCGCAACAATCAAACCAGCATTCGAGCCGTGGAAACCTGTAAGCCAACCAACATGCGTCGGATCGACTGTGAGGAAACCGTCGCAGTCGTTGTCGGACAATGCGTCGATAAGAGCGGCTCTGCGGGCGGCGTAGTTCGTGGAGATATCTGTCATAGTTTCGTACTCACCCTTCTCAGTGCCATGGAATACCCATCAGTTCCGCATCCGACGATAACGCCCGCGGCAAGCGCCGACAGGTACGAGTGGTGCCGAAACTCCTCCCGGGCGTGAATGTTTGAAATATGGACCTCGTGGAAGCCCGCGCCGTCGGCAATTTCGGCAAGCGCGTCACGTAGGGCGACGGAGGTGTGTGTCACCCCCCCTGGATTGATAATGACTGGCCAACCGTAGTCGGCAGCTTCGTGAACCCACTCGATGAGTTGACCTTCATAGTTGGATTGGCGGCAATCCACTACGACGCCAAGCTCCTTGGCTAGGGTACGAAGTTCAGATTCGACATCAGCCAAAGTAGTGGCACCGTAAATTTCTGGCTGACGCTTGCCCAGACGATCGAGGTTCGGGCCGTTCAGAACAAGCACGGTCGGAATCGCCGTTGTGGCATCAGTTGCTGCGCGAAGAGAGGTCATGAGCGGGCTGACTCCTCCGATGCGGCGTGCCCATTGTTGCAGAGCAGTTCGTATGCACGCTCGAGGTCATCCATTCCCGGGCCTTCAAGACGGGCTGTTTCACCGGGGTTTTCTAGAATAACGAATCGGATCGCACCGTCGCGGTTCTTCTTATCCCTGGTCATCGCATCGTAGAGCTCGGTAAAACGACCTGTCTGGTAGGTCGTTGGCAGACCAATGGACTCTAGGATGCGACGGTGGCGGTCGACGAGTTCCTGATCAATATGTCCGGTGATCTTGGCCAGCTCGGCAACATAAACCATGCCTACAGCTACGGCATGGCCATGGCGCCAGCGGTAGTTTTCAAAGTGCTCAACGGCATGACCGAAAGTGTGGCCATAGTTCAGGATCTCACGGAGGCCAGATTCCTTCAGATCCTCAGCGACAACGCGTGCCTTGACAGCAATCGCGCGCTCGACCAGTTCTGGCAGGTCACCGTCAACATCGAGGCAGGCCTGCGGGTTTGCCTCGTAAAGATCGAGAATCTTCGTGTCCGCGATAAATCCAGCCTTGATAATCTCTGCCGAGCCCGCGATCAGCTCGGCCTTCGGCAAGGTGCGCAGGACATCAAGGTCACAGAACACCGCGGCAGGCTCGTGGAAAGCGCCGACCAGGTTCTTGCCGGCTGCAGTGTTGATACCGGTCTTACCGCCGACAGCTGCGTCGACCATGCCGAGCAGCGTCGTCGGGACCTGGATAACCTTCACTCCACGCATCCACGCGGCGGCGACGAATCCACCGAAGTCTGTAGCTGCACCGCCGCCAATCGCGATTACCGCGTCACGCCGGCCCAGACCGCGTTCACCAAAAGTGTCCCAAACTGTTTCAGCAACTGCGAGCGTCTTGCCCTCCTCCGCATCCGGAACCTGGATGCTGAAGGAGTCGACTCCTTTGTCCGCCAGAGCCTTGATGACGCCGAAGCTCAGCTCTTGAACGCTCCCCTGGTGAATTACCGCAACCTGGGAAGCAAAGGTAGCGGCCTCCGCAATCTGCTCGGTGAGTCCATGCCCCATGGTCACCGTGTACGGCGATGGGCCTTCAACACGGATTGTGCGGGTTGAGTTCATTGTCAGTCCCTAGTCGTTAGCGTAAGAAATGTATGGAGTTGCTGGTTATACGGCAGTGATTAGCTGCCGCCTTTTAAGAGTCGCCAGTTAAGCCTCGTCGCAGGTTTCATCGAGGTAGCTGAGGATCTCGGCCACAACGCGCTGCGGGGAACGTTCGTCGGAACGCACCTTGAAAGTGGCTGCATCTTCGTAAAAAGCTCGGCGAGCCTCATAGAGCGCGCGGTAATGAGCCTCAGGATCATCCGCCTGGAGCACCGGGCGCGAATTGTTACCCGCTGTACGACGGACACCCTCTGCAATGCTGATCTCGAGGTAGACGACGTTATGGTCTGCCAGCAGGTCACGGGTCGCCTGCGAAATCACGGCACCACCGCCAAGTGAGACGATTCCGTCGTGGGTCAGAGCCTCCGCCACGATTTGTTCCTCGATACGGCGGAATTCCGGCTCTCCCAGCTCGGAAAAGACTTCCCCACAAGTCTTGCCCATGCGCTGTTCAATCATCTCATCGGTATCGGTGAGTCTTGTGCTCAATGCACGAGACAGTCGACGACCGATGGTGGACTTTCCCGATCCGGGCGGTCCGACAAGGACAATAGTAGGAACGGACATTCCCCTCGTTTTACCCTTCTTCGTGTGCGCGACTGTGGCGCTATTTCCAATCAAGGCGACGTCGAGTCTGCTCCAAGTAGCCCTCAACGTTACGCTTGGTTTCCTCCAGGCTATCGCCGCCGAACTTTTCCATCACTGCACGCGCCAGTACCAGCGCGACCATTGCCTCTGCGACAACACCGCCGGCCGGGACCGCGCAGACATCAGAGCGCTGGTGGATTGCGGTAGCTGCATCGCCGCTGGCCATATCGACGGTCTTCAGCGCACGCGGAACGGTCGAAATTGGTTTCATCGCAGCACGCACAACGAGAGGTTGAGCATTAGTCATGCCACCCTCCAGGCCACCGGCGCGGTTAGTTTCCCGATCCACGCCGTCGTCGGTACGCACCATTTCATCGTGAGCCTCGGTGCCACGGCGACGGGCTTCCTCAAAACCGTCGCCGATCTCCACGCCCTTGACGGACTGAATTCCCATCAAGGCAGCCGCAAGCTGCGAATCCAGACGGGCATCACCGGAAATGTGCGATCCCAGACCCACCGGCAGACCGTGGACAACGACCTCGACGATGCCACCGAGGGTGTCGCCCTGCTTCTTGGCGGCCTTGATTTCGTCAATCATCGACTCCTCCGCAGCTGCGGAGAATGCACGCACTGGCGACTCGTCAATCTTGTCCTGATCAGCGAAGGTCGGCAGTGGCCCCTCGTAGGGCTCCGAACGACCGATGGAAATAACGTGGCTGACAACTTCCACACCGAGAGTCTCACGCAGAATTGAGCGTGCCACAACCGATGCCGCCACACGTGCTGCAGTCTCGCGAGCCGATGAACGCTCCAGGATGTTTCGAGCATCGGTGTGGTTGTACTTCAGCATGCCGTTGAAATCGGCATGCCCCGGGCGCGGGCGGGTTAAGGTGGCGCCACGAGCTGTATCCAAAACAACTGGGTCAACTGGATCCGGGCTCATGACCTCAGTCCACTTGGGCCATTCGGAGTTGCCGACCATAATGCCAATCGGCGATCCCAGCGTCTCACCATGTCGAATGCCAGTCAGCAGGGTGACCTCATCAGCCTCAAACTTCATTCGCGCCCCGCGACCATAGCCGAGGCGGCGGCGTGCGAGGTGGCGTGATACGTCATCTGTAGTCAGGGGAAGTCCGGCTGGCGCGCCTTCTACGAGAGCGATAAGCGCTTTGCCGTGAGATTCACCCGCGGTAGTCCAACGAAGCATAGGTATCATAATGTCACGTTTGCCGTACTTCTTGTGCATTTGGGGGCATACAAGTTTCAAATATGCCCCAATTCATCGCCCCTGGTCTACCGCTTCAGGGGACTTGTAGGTACCCTCCGCTTATCCCCCACACAATGGCGGTTGCTGCAAGCATCGCAGGCCCATGAGGCACGCTCGCCGGTACAGGCGCTGTTTTTGCTTTACGACGGTCACCCCAGCCCCGCTTTCCCGCGGTGACTCCTGCCATGAGGAGAGTGAGTCCGGCAGCCAACAGAATTGCCACTGCAATCCAAATTGCTGTCGCCACTGGCTCGCCCGATACCAGACCGACACCGCCCCCGAGAATTGCTGCGAGCTTCACATCTCCAGCCCCCATAGAGCGTGGGTTGAAGATGAAGACTGCTACATAGAGGCCAAACCAGAGGCCTATTCCTGTTCCTATGGCTGCGACTGCACTGGCGAGATTGTCAGCCAAGGTGCTCTTTTGCTGGAGCACCATTCCAGTGGTTGCTATCAGACCCACTGCCCCTAGCACTAACCACCAGTTCGGTAGTCTTCGCCGAGTCACATCCAACCAGCAGCCAATACCGCCCCAGCCGAGTACAAGCATCACGACTAGGAAATAGAAAACCCGGTCAAGGTAGACCGGGTCAATCCTGTGCTGTCCAATCGGAGACAGCCCTATCTCAGTTATTCCCCACCCCATAACTTTGGGATTGTAACGGTTGTGAGCTAGTTCGGCAGCGCTGCACGCATCGCCTCGACATCGGGAGTGCGTCCAGTAAACTGCTCAAACTGTCCCACCGCTTGATGTAGCAACATGGACAATCCACCGACCGCCTGTGTCCCTCCGCGTTCCGCTGCTTTCACAAGTGGGGTTGGCCAGGGATTGTAAATGACGTCGAGAATCTTCGGTGCTCGAGCGAGGTAGCCAGCAACCGACTCAATTGCGGCTGACGGCACCGTAGAGACCAGCACGTCGGCATTACCAGCAATATCTGCCAGGTTTGGAACATCAAAAGTCACCCAAACAAATTCCATCCCCAGCGCGGCAGCTAATGGTTCAATGTCATATGCGCGCTCGGAGCGCGCTACTACGGTCACATGATTGACACCCAGCTGCGACAGCGCCCAAAGTGCCGGTCGTGCCGTGCCACCGGCACCAACAACAACGGCGCGGCCACGTGGTGCGTTCGTGCAGTCTATCTCGCGCAGTGCTCCCAGTACGCCGTCGCCATCGGTGTTGTCGGCAAACCAGTCCGAATCGCGACGGACCAGAGTGTTCGCTGAACCTATGAGCCGTGCGCGCTCACTGACTTCATCCGCGAAGTCCAGCGCGGCAAACTTGCCAGGCATCGTGACGGAAAATCCCTGGAAACAGGGGTCTGCTCCACCAACGACGTCGGCAAGTTCTTCGGCGTTGCAGCGAATGCGGTCATAGTGCCAGTCATTCATTCCCGCAGTGCGGTAACCGGCGTTGTGAATAGCCGGCGAGTACGAGTGATCAATCGGATCTCCCAGCACGGCTGCGCGATGAGTTATAGGCATAGGAGTTCTACCTCTTAGCGGTTGGAATCCAGCACGCCATTGTTGCGTGACTCGTCGATAGCGGCCTCGTGCTCTTCGAAGGTCGTGCTAAAGACAGTATTTCCTTCCTTGTCCACCGTGACAAAGTACAGCCAGGTGCCGTCAGCCGGATTTTCCATGGCACGAATCGCCTCGATGGAGGGCGAAGCAATGGGGGTTTCCGGCAGCCCCTCCTTGGCGTAGGTGTTCCACGCGGTCTTTCGCGCGCGGTCCTCATCCGTGGTTGCGATTTCCTGATCTGGCAGGTCGTAGTTGACTGTCGAGTCGAACTGCAGCTGCATCGGTTCGTCGAGACGGTTGAGAATAACGCGAGCGACCTTATCGAAGTCGCCATCTGGCGCCTCCATCTGGATCAAAGAAGCTGCGGTAATCAGCTCGTATGGAGTAAGACCAACCATGTCCGCTGAAGCCATGAGACCCGTGTCCTCATAATTCTTCACCGATTCCTTGACCAATTTTGCCAGCATCTGTTCGGGCGTCTGCTGCGGGTCAAGGTGATGAATACCCGGCGTAATGAGTCCCTCAAGACGACGAGGGTCGTTGCCACGCGCAGCTACCGCGTCCCGTGCCCATTCTGGAACACCCAGCGCGGCCAAATCGGCCTCGCCAGCAGCACGTTCGAGATCGGCCTTGGACACGCAGTCATTGTCCTCAACACAAGTGGCCTCAGAAATAAGCGAGAAAATTCCCTTACGTACATCTGACGAGGACACAATGCGGGTATCGGCGAAACGGGCGCCAGTCGGAATGTCAACGGTACCGACCTGATTTTCGACATCCAGAAGAGCCTCGACGGTCTCGTCGGCCTTCATCCGCTGATGGAGTCGGTAGAAACCAGGCTGCAATTCACTTGAATGAGAGTTCTCATTCGCGGCCTGGATGAACGCACGGGAAGACTTGACGACGCCGCTTTCCACCAACTGGTTGGACAAATCAGTAAGTGACGTGCCTTCACTGACCTCAACAATCGTCAATGGACCCTCAGCTTTGCCATCGTAATCGTCAACAATGCCGCCACGGTTCCAGACGAGGCCAATCACTCCGAGGACCAACACGCATAACAGGACAGAAGTCACATTGATTGCCACTGCCGTTTGGCGGTGACGAACTCGAGACTTTGTCCCACCACTGCGAGCACCAGCGCGGTCCCGGTCGGCACCGCCGCTATCAGTGCGGCGCGCAGTCTGCGCGTCTTTACTCATCAATAATCTCCTCGAATGCAGCTCACTCTCCCATCGGTATCAGCAAGGAGTCTTCCCATTCGGGTACGACACGCGACTAATAACGACTGGTGCGACATAGCTTTACGACGAAGTCGTAGCACTAGGTTGCATTGTAGGTGTGAATCGCCACTTCAACTTCTCAAATCCTATACACGCGACAAACGTGCTTAGGTATTACACACTTAATAATTGCGCAAAGGTGGGTGAATTGTCACCTTTCGGTAACTTTTGTGTGCCCCCTAGTCGGTATTTCCGTCCAAAGCTTTTGCCCGTCTGTCCAACCAGGACTGCAGAATTTCTACTGCCGCAGCCTGGTCAATAATCTTCCGCCCGGACTTAACATCAATACCTGCTGCGTGCAGCCGTGATTGGGCCATTACCGTCGTCATCCGCTCGTCGGCGTAATGCACTACGACTCGGTCACCGAGTCGGCGCTGCAGCCGGAATCCAACGTCAGTAGCTTTCCGCGCAGAAGTCCCGAACGAGCCGTCGAGCATGAGGGGCATGCCGAGAACAATCTCGACGACCTCAAGTTCAGTGGCAAGTTCCACGAGCCGGTCAATATCCGGCCCGTCAGGATCTTTTCGCCCCGTTGCTCGAGTGACTGTTTCAACCGGGGTCGCCAGGATACAGTCGGGGTCAGAGACCGCGACGCCAACGCGGACATCGCCGACGTCGATTCCGAGCCGTCGACCCCGACCAGGATCATCCTGACCGGGGGTATCAATACGGGGCTTAGCCATTGTTTACTGCTCTTCCGATAGCACAGCCGTTAATTGGCTACTTGGACAGTTCGGCCTCAACCGCGGCCAATGCTGCGTCGATTCCGGAAGCATCAGAGCCGGAGCCCTGTGCCATTGCCGGTTTACCGCCGCCCTTGCCGCCGACCTCAGCGCCCATCAGCTTCACCAAATCGCCGGCCTTAATACCGCGATTGACGGCTTCATCCGAAACCGAGGCCACAAACGGAACCTTGCCGCCAGCGTTGGAAATCAACGCAATGACGCTTGGGCGATCCGCAAGGCGCTTCGCCAAGTCATTAGCCAGCGAACGGATGTCCTTCATCTCCGTACCGTCGGGAAGCTTAAGGCCGAGGTAGGTGACATCGCCGATGGTGCGAGCGGACTCCAGGTGAGACGCGGCATTGGCCAGCAGCTGTCCGGCCTTGAAATCAGCGAGCTGCTTCTCTGCAGCCTTGAGCTTCTCAGCCAGTGCTGCAATGCGGTCTGGCAGCTCAGCAGAAGGAGCCTTGAATTCAGTGGCCAGTCGTTCAGCCAGGAGACGCTCAGTGGACAGGTAGCGGAAGGAATCCATACCCGAATAGGCCTCAATACGGCGCACGCCCGATCCGACCGAGGACTCGCCCAGCACAGCTACCGGACCAATCTGCGAAGAATGCGAAACGTGGGTACCGCCACACAGCTCAATTGAGAACGGGCCACCGACCTCGACAACGCGGACGATGTCGCCGTAGTTCTCGTTGAACAATGCCATGGCACCAGCGGCCTTGGCCTCTTCCAAAGGCATCTCGGCAGTATTGACAGCCCAGTCGTTGTCGACAGCCTCATTGGTGATCTGCTCAATCTCACGGAGCTGTTCCGGTGTGAGCTGCTCACCGTACTTGAAGTCGAAACGGAGGTAGCCCGGCTTATTCATGGAACCAGCCTGAGTTGCAGTATCCCCCAGTACCTGACGCAGAGCACCGTGAATCAAGTGAGTTGCAGTGTGCGCCTGACGAGCACCGTGACGCCACTGCTCGTCGACCAAAGCTTCAGCGGAGACGCCCGGAGTGAATTCACCAGCGGTGACAATGCCCTTGTGCAGCCACAGTTTCTTGCCCACCTTTTGAACATCGTTGATGTGGACCACAGCGCCGGAATCAGTCACGATACGACCACGGTCAGCCAGCTGACCGCCGGCCTCGGCGTAGAGCGGAGTGCGATCGAGGATAACCTCAATCTCATCGCCCTCTGCGGCAAACGACTGCTTCTGGCCATCGGCAATGATGCCAAGAATCGTGGATTCGTCGGCAAGCCGATCGTAACCAGTGAAGGACGTCGGGTGTTCATCGATGAACTCGCGGTAGACATGCAGGTCGGTGTGAGACTGCTTCTTTGCCTGGCTGTCGGCCTTTGCGCGCGCACGCTGCTCAGCCATCTCGCGATCGAATTCCTCGCGGTCGATGGTCAGGCCGGCCTCTTCGGCCATCTCGATGGTCAGGTCGATTGGGAAGCCGTGGGTGTCATGCAGGGTGAAGGCGTCGTGACCGGATAGAACGGTTTTACCCTCTGCCTTGGCCTTGGTGGCAGCACGTTCGAACAGCTCCTCACCGGCGGACAGAGTCTTGGTGAAGGTCTTTTCCTCGGCGACGGCGACGCGGCGAATACGGTTCCAGTTCTCCGCGATCTCTGGGTACGACGGGGTCATGGTCTCGGCCGCAATACCAATCAGCTTCTCCAGCACTGGACCGTTAGCGCCGAGCAGACGCGCAGAGCGGATGATGCGGCGCAGCAGGCGACGCAGGATATAGCCACGATCGGAGTTCGAGGGGGTGACACCGTCGAGCATCAGCATCAAGCCGGTGCGGCTGTGGTCAGCGATGACGCGGAAACGGATGTTGTCCTGGTGGTTGGAGCTGTACTTCGAACCGGTGAGCCGCTCAGCTTCGTCGATAACCGGACGCAGCAGATCGGTTTCGTAGACGTTGTCGACACCCTGCAGCAGAAAAGCAACGCGCTCGATGCCCATACCGGTATCGATGTTCTTCTTCGGCAGCGGGCCAAGAATCTCGAAAGAGTCCTTGCCTGTTCCTTCGCCACGCTCGTTTTCCATGAAGACGAGGTTCCAAATCTCGATGTAGCGATCCTCGTCCGCCTCTGGGCCACCGTCAGCACCGTACTCCGGGCCGCGGTCGTAGAAAATCTCTGAACACGGGCCACACGGGCCAGGCACACCCATGGACCAGTAGTTGTCCGCCATGCCTCGGCGCTGAATGCGCTCTTCCGGCACACCAACCTTCTCGTGCCAGATGTCATGGGCCTCATCGTCATCGAGGAAAACCGTCACCCACAGCTTCTCAGCCGGGATGCCAAAGCCGCCGTCCTCAACAGCACCAGTCAGAAGGCTCCATGCATGAGTGATGGCACCTTCCTTGAAGTAATTTCCGAAGGAGAAGTTACCCGCCATCTGGAAGAAGGTGTTGTGGCGGGTGGTGATACCCACCTCTTCAATGTCCAGTGTGCGCACGCACTTCTGAATTGAGGTCGCGGTGGAGAAGTCCGGAGTCTCATTGCCGAGGAAGTAGGGCTTGAACGGCACCATGCCGGCATTAACGAACAGCAGGTTCGGGTCATCCAAAACCAGGGAGGCACTGGGGACCTCGGTGTGTCCCGCCTTTACGAAATGCTGGATGAAGCGATTTCGAATTTCATGAGTCTGCACGGTGTTCTACTTCCTCGTTTCACGTCGAGCGTCCGAGATGTTTAATACAAAACTAGCAGTCTACCCGCTCGGTTCGAGCAACTTTAAAACCACCCCACCGGCACCCCGTAGATTCCGACCGATCTCGCCTACTTCGATTTCCGGCGGCTCCCCCGGATAATTCGGCGAATGCGTCCGAGGTATTCAGCCATGCCGTTTTCACGACCGTGATTGGATGGGACGAAATAATCAGTGCCCACTAACTGATCTGGTGGATACTGTTGGGCGACGACACCCATGGGGTCATTGTGCGGGTAGATATAGTCCACCGCGTGACCAAGGTCCTTAGCCCCGCTGTAATGTCCGTCGCGCAAATGTGGTGGCACCGGTCCGGTCTTCCCGGAACGAACATCCTTCAATGCCCCGTCGATTGCGCTTATGACCGAATTCGACTTCGGTGCTGTTGCCAAGTGAATCGTGGCCTGCGCCAGCGTCAGCCGGGCTTCCGGCATCCCTATCAAGGCAACTGCCTGCGCCGCGGCGACGGCGGTTTGCAGAGCTGTCGGGTCGGCCATACCGATGTCTTCGCTGGCCAGAATAACGATTCGGCGGGCAATAAACCGAGGGTCTTCCCCACCCTCAATCATCCGCGCCAGGTAATGCAGGGCAGCATCGACATCAGATCCGCGGACGGACTTAATAAACGCGCTGGTGACGTCGTAATGCTGGTCGCCGTCGCGGTCATAGCGAACCACAGCCCTGTTGATCGAATTGGCAAGCGACTCAGCGGTAATCTGCTCACCATCGGCTACGGCTTCTGCGGCTGCCTCGAGGTACGTGAGGGAACGACGGGCATCTCCAGCTGCCAGCGCAATGAGTTGTTTACGTGCATCGTCTGTCATACTGACGCGACCATTCAGGCCGCGCTCATCGGTAAGTGCTCGATCAATGAGCGTGCCGACGGCTTCGTCGTCCAGTGGCTGCAACTGCAACAGCAGTGACCGACTGAGCAGCGGGGACACCACTGAGAAGGATGGGTTTTCCGTCGTTGCCGCGACGAGAAGGACAATCCGGTTTTCCACGGCACCCAACAGGGCATCCTGCTGGGTCTTGGAAAAACGGTGCACCTCGTCGATGAAGAGCACCGTTTGAATGCCCTGGTTAACGAGCGTGCGACGAGCAGTGTCGATAACCGCACGCACTTCCTTTACCCCGGCATTAAGCGCGGAAAGCGCTTCAAAGTGTCGTCCAGTCGCCGCGGAAATCAAACTGGCGAGAGTGGTCTTGCCAGTTCCGGGAGGGCCAAACAAAATAACGGAGGTGTCGCCGCCACCTTCGACCAGACGGCGCAACGGTGCTCCGGGGGCTAACAGGTGGTCTTGACCAACGACTTCATCGAGGTTTCGCGGTCGCATCCGAACCGCCAACGGCGCGTGTGCACCTGGGTGAAAATAGGCGCTCGCATCGGAGTTCAGGCCAGTGCTTGCTGGCCCCGCACTCCGACCTTGGCTCTTGGCCGCTGTAGGTCCGGCGACCGAAGGCTCGTCGAAAAGCCCTGGAGCGTCATCGGCGGAGCCGTTTGCACCGCCTGACGGCAGCTTATTCGGATCCGCCACGTGTGCCCTAGCCTTCCTCTTGCTCTAAGAAATCGATGACTGCATGCGCGAACTGTTCCAGCTCGTCGGCACGATCGTCCTCACACTTATGGGCGAACTGTGCAATCGCGCGAGCCGTGTTAGCCATGTCGCGCCGCTCCAGTGCTGAGCCGCCAACTCCCGGCTTCAGGTCCGTGCGTCCTTCATGCCCCACCCACAGCGCTTGTTTTGGAGAACCGAAGAAGGAAACCGTTGCGGAGATGAAAAACCAACCGAGCAACGCTGCAGCGATGAACGCCATCAAACGGCGGTCGCTCGTGCCGCGATACCAATGGTCACGAATCTCTTCCATCCAGGCACGGACAAACACGTCGACCTCTGCCTCCGATGGACGCTCCACGAAAACGTGCAGCGGGAAGCCTGCGACGACGCTGGCCACGTCGAAGATGACATCGCGGTAACCAGCCCACTCATAGTCGAGGAACTGGACCTTGTCCGCCAGCAGGATGTTGTCCGGGGCGAGGTCAAACGGAGTGAACGCCCTATGCGTGCCCTTCTCAATTCGACGAGCAGCATCCTCACCGAAAGAGCGCACAGCGTCGGGAACGGGAATGCCGGACCCCTCGATAGCTCGCATGCCAAAGCGAATCCCCGACACAATGCCGTGGTCACGCGCCTCGAGAGCCTCGCGATCAACCTTGTTCTTCACCCACATACGACGACGCAGGGTCTCAAACCCCTCTTCGCGAGTATGCGTGTGAATATGCATCCGGCCCAGCGAAGCACCGAGGCTGCGGAATGCGCGCAATCGTCGCTCTTCATCGCCACGAAAGAGTACGTCCGCAAGAGTGTCCACGACACCGACGTCGCTGAGAACCAATAGCTGCTTTGAAACATCGTAAGCAAGGAGCTGAGGCCCCGGGCGGACGTCGTCAGGCAGCGTATTGATGAACTGGTACGCCACGACTTCCCGTAAAACGGCGGGATCAACGCCTTCAGTCGTCGTAGGAATTTGCTTTACGACGACCGTGCGTTCCTGCATAAAGGGATTTGTGGCGACCCGTACGCGGACAACAAGAGCGTTTGACTGGCCTGTAAGTACTTCTGAATCCGACAACACTGGAGTGCCGCCGAATCGTGCGGAAAGCAGTGTCGCTGCGTCTTTAACTACGCTGTCAACTTCTGCTGCAGCGTCGTCCGAGTACTCCATTGAATGCCCTTTCAATGAGCCAGTTTCAGTCAGGCGATACGGTTGTTGCGTTGTGGCCAGTACCGCCTTGGTTAGGAGGAATTGGTGCCACTCGCGCTGTTCACGCTGGAGTGGCACCAATTCCTCGCAATGT
The DNA here is from genome assembly GCF_001810555.1 of Corynebacterium sp. HMSC063G05. Lineage (NCBI taxonomy): Bacteria > Bacillati > Actinomycetota > Actinomycetes > Mycobacteriales > Corynebacteriaceae > Corynebacterium > Corynebacterium sp. HMSC063G05. Next base: position 181,091 of record NZ_KV801839.1, read on the forward strand.
GATTTCTTTGTTTACTTGCTGTCGCCTGCGGCAGCTGCTGCCTTAGCGCCGTCTGCCTTCTGCTTTGGCTTCGGCTTGAAGTCGATACCGGTCTCCTTGCGCTGCTGAGCGGTAATCGGAGTCGGGGCGTCAGTCAACGGATCAACGCCGCCACCGGACTTCGGGAAGGCGATAACTTCGCGAATGGAGTCAACGCCGGCCAGCAGGGAAACTATACGGTCCCAACCGAATGCGATACCACCGTGCGGCGGAGCGCCGTACTGGAAGGCATCCAGCAGGAAGCCGAACTGCTCCTGTGCCTCTTCCTCGCCGATGCCCATAACGTCGAAGACGCGCTTCTGGACATCTGGGCGGTGAATACGAATGGAGCCGCCACCAATTTCGTTACCATTGCAGACGATGTCGTAGGCGTAAGCCAGTGCGTTGCCCGGATCCTTGTCGAAGGTATCCATGTGCTCTGGCTTCGGCGAGGTGAAGGCGTGGTGCACAGCAGTCCACTGCGAGTGGCCCAGGGCAACGTCACCGGAAGCGGTAGCGTCGGCAGCCGGCTCGAACAACGGTGCGTCGACGACCCAGGTGAATGCCCAGTCGCCTTCCTTGATAAGGCCGAGCTTCTTGGCAATCTCTCCACGAGCAGCACCCAGCAGTGCACGGGAGCTCTTAGCGTCACCTGCAGCGAAGAAGATGCAGTCACCCGGCTTCGCGCCTACGTGCGCCGCGATGCCTTCACGCTCTGCGTCAGTAATGTTCTTGGCAACCGGGCCGCCCAGAGTGCCGTCCTCCCCAACAAGGATGTAGGCCAAGCCCTTTGCGCCGCGCTGGCGGGCCCAATCCTGCCAAGCGTCGAGCTGACGACGAGGCTGCGATGCGCCACCGTCCATAACAACTGCACCGACGTAATCGTTCTGGAAGACACGGAAAGTGGTGTCCTTGAAGAACTCGGTGCACTCCACCAGCGGAATGTCGAAGCGCAGGTCCGGCTTGTCAGAACCGTACTTCTCCATGGCCTCCTTGAAGGTCATGCGTGGAATCGGGGTCTGAACAGTGACACCGGCCTCGGCGAAGATAGCAACCAGAATCTCTTCTGCCAGCGCAATGACATCGTCCTGCTCGGCGAAGCTCATCTCAACGTCGAGCTGAGTGAACTCCGGCTGGCGGTCAGCGCGGAAGTCCTCATCTCGGTAGCAGCGGGCGATCTGGTAGTAGCGCTCCATGCCAGCGACCATAAGCAGCTGCTTGAACAACTGAGGGGACTGCGGCAGTGCGTAGAAAGTGCCCGGCTTCAAACGAGCCGGCACCACGAAGTCACGAGCACCTTCCGGCGTAGAGCGAGTCAACGTCGGGGTCTCGATTTCGGTGAAGTCGTGGCTGTCCAGCACCTTACGGGCTGCGCGGTTGACAGCCGCACGGAGACGCATAATCTTGGCCGGGCCTTCACGGCGTAGGTCTAGGTAGCGGTACTTCAGGCGGGCTTCCTCGCCGACAGTGCCAGAAGTTCCAACATCCTCGAGCTGGAACGGCAATGCCGCCGACTCGTTGAGGATGGTCAGCTCCGTAACATTGACCTCAATTTCACCCGATGCCAGGTCCGGGTTTTCGGAGCCCTCCGGGCGCTTCTCAACGACACCGGTGACCTGAATGCAGTATTCGCTGCGCAGGTGGTGTGCACGCTCAGCAACTTCGCTGTTGCGGAACACAACCTGGGCGTAACCGGAGCGGTCACGCATGTCGATGAAGATCACGCCACCATGGTCACGGCGGCGTCCTACCCAACCGGTCAGGGTTACTGTGCTGCCGGCGAGGTCAGCGCGGAGGTCTCCGGCAAGATGCGTACGAAGCACTGCGAATTGGTCCTTCCAAAATTGGTGCTATAGGGATTAACGCTGTGGATAGCGGTTTCGTCCGTGTAGTCTACCTTGAAGCCAGAAAGGTGAGAAGAAGACCCCGGCTATTTTGCTTATTACCGGTCATCGCCTTGGGCCTACCTCGGGCTTCATGTACTCACTTAGACAAAGTTCTCCGTAGATCCTGACGTTGATTTACATGCGGATACTATGACGCAGCGCTATTCAATGGCCCGTTTTCCGCACCTTATGCAATAGTCTTACTCCTATGACCTTCCGGAATGACTTCCAAAAGAGCTCGGCTCGTGCCGAGCGACGCTCGGGTGGTGGCCGCGCTATCGCCGTAGGCGGTGGCGGTATCGGCGGCCTTGTCCTCATCGGCCTGTACTTACTTCTCGGCGGCGACCCGGGACAATTGGGACAGCTGACAGGTGCCCAGAACAACCAGTCCTCGCAGACTGCACAGCAGTCCCCTGGCGAGGATCCCTGCAAGACCGGCGAAGATGCCAACAGCCGCATCGATTGCCGGATGGAATTCACCGGTATTTCGGTCGACCGAGTCTGGGAAGAACAACTCCCCGCACAGGCCGGCATCGAGTACACGACCCCAGGCTTAGTCCTCTTTGAAGGCTCCACTCAGTCGGGCTGCGGCGCAGCGTCCTCGTCCACCGGCCCATTCTACTGCCCCGCCGATCAAACGGCCTACTTCGACACGGAGTTCTTTAGCACCCTGGAGCGCATGGGCGGAGGCAACGGACCGCTCGCGCAGGAATACGTCGTGGCCCACGAATTCGCCCACCATATCCAAAGGTTGGAGGGCACACTCGGCCGCAGTAACTACAACGAACCGGGCCCCGATTCCGACGCTGTAAAGATCGAGCTGCAGGCCGACTGCTACGCGGGTATCTGGGCTCATTACGCGGACAAGGGGCCGGACGCAATCCTCGAACCGCTTTCCGACGAGCAAGTTGCCGATGCCCTCAAAACTACGAAGGCCATTGGCGATGACACCATCCAGCAGCATTCCGGCGGTGGTGTTCAACCGGACTCCTGGACCCACGGCTCGGCCGAGCAGCGTACGAAGGCATTCCTCACCGGCTACAAGTCAGGAAAGATGTCTCAGTGCGACACTCTCGAGCGCGGCGTCTACAGCTAGACTCCGCACTCAACAAATGCGCGTTTCCTAGATGCGCGACTGCAACTCCTGAACCAGTGCATCTAGGGCGACTGCGTGCTGCTCGTGGGACTCAAGGTTCTTCAGCTGAACCTCGCCCGCGGCCAATTCAGACTCGCCGAGGACCAACGCAAATCGGGCTCCAGCGCGATCGGCACCCTTCATCGCGCCCTTCAGACCGCGGCCGCCGTAGGACATATCTGCGCGGATACCCGCTTGGCGCAGCTTATTGATCTGCACCGCCATAGCGTGAGCGGCTTCTTCACCGAGCGCAACACCATACACATCGACGCGTCGACCATCGCTGGCCTGCTTGCCCTCTGCTTCCAGTGCGAGCAGCGCGCGATCCACACCCAAACCAAAGCCAATTCCAGACAGCTCTTGGCCGCCTAGCTGCGCCATCAGCCCGTCGTAGCGACCACCGCCACCGATACCCGACTGAGCACCAAGGCCGTCGTGAACAAACTCGAAGCACGTCTTGGTGTAGTAGTCCAGTCCGCGCACCATTCGAGGATTGATGACATAGGGCACCTTCATGTCATCCAACAGTCCAGTCACAGCTTCAAAGTGACCGCGAGCGCTGTCAGAAAGGTGGTCCAGCATCAGCGGCGCGTCGGCAAGCATTTCCTGCATTTCCGGTCGCTTATCGTCGAGAACGCGCAGCGGGTTGATGTTTGCACGGTGGCGCGTTTCCTCATCCAGAGGCAGGTCAAACAAGAACTCCTGCAGCTTAGCGCGATATTCAGGGCGGCAGGTGTTGTCGCCAAGGCTTGTCAGTTCAAGGCGGAAGCCTTCGAGCCCGATACCGCGGAAGCATGCGTCGGCAAGCGCGATGACTTCAGCGTCCAGCGCAGGATCATCGACGCCGATTGCCTCTACGCCCACCTGCTGCAACTGACGGTAACGGCCTGCCTGCGGGCGTTCATAGCGGAAGAATGGCCCCGCGTAGGAAAGCTTGACCGGCAACTGACCGCGATCCAAATTGTGCTCAATGACCGCGCGCATCACGCCCGCGGTACCCTCCGGGCGCAGGGTGACGGAGCGGCCGCCGCGGTCGGCGAACGTGTACATCTCCTTGGTGACGACGTCCGTCGATTCACCTACGCCACGTGCAAAAAGCCCGGTGTCCTCGAAAATTGGCAGCTCAATGTGCTCATAGCCCGCAAGTCGTGCGCGGTGCTGGAATGAGTTTCGCACCGCCTCGAATTCGCGGGAGACCGGCGGGACGTAATCCGGCACGCCCTTGGGCGCGGAGAATGGCTTCAACTTCTTTGGCTTCTGGCTAGAGTTCACCCCGCTAACTCTACCTGCCAACTCTCACGACGTGTCAGCCAGGCTAGGTGAGGTTTTGCAGGAACGGGTTGGTCGCGCGCTCCTCGCCTATCGACGATGCGGAGCCATGGCCCGGAAGAATCATGAGGTCATCCGCCAGCGGGAGGACCTTATCCTTCAACGACTGCTGCATGTGCTCCGGACTACTGCCCGGCAAATCTACGCGACCGATAGCCCCCTTAAAGAGGACGTCCCCGCTGAAGACAATCTCATCTTCCCCATCGGAAGCGCGCAGCATCACGCATCCCGGAGAGTGACCCGGAGCGTGAATGACTTCGAAATTCAACCCTGCCCACTTTACTTCGTCGCCATCCTCGAAGAAATCGGCTTCCGTATAAGCCTGCATAGAATCGATGTCAAAGAGGTGTCCGAAAGAAGAACCGCCGAGCTTCGGATTGGCCAGCAACACATTGTCGCTTTCGTGAATGAAGACGGGGATATCCCAGAAGTCGGCGGCCTCCGCGACATCGCGGACATGGTCGATATGACCATGGGTCAGCAGAATTGCTTCCGGCTTCCAATCTCGCTTCTCAACCTCGCCGCGTACTACCTCGAACGCCCCCATGCCCGGGTCAACAATGACGCATGGGGTGGACAGGCCGTCCATTTCCGGAGCGCCTGTTGCCACGTAGCAGTTGGTCTGAAAAGGGCCGGCTGCAAAACCAAATATCTCCATGGCGCTCCATTGTAACGATTGTGTACAGCCCCCGGCAGGCTATTTGCGCCTTCCAACAACGGGAAGAGAGCACCTTTCCCCTTGCTCGTTGGCCTGTCATCTCGCAAATGGGAAGCAATCCCGGGCATAATGGTCGATTGTGTACGCGACGGTGACCGACTGAGCTGTTACTTCAAATGCGGTCACTATCAATGGGCAAAATCGTCCGCTGGTGTTCCGTCACCAGCAATAGATGACTAACAGATACGGAGAAAGACTAGTGGCCAATAATGAGCAAAGGCGCAAAGATGCGATGCGGACGCTCGAGCGCGAACTTAAGCGCCGTGCACGTGCCGAGAAGCTGAAGCCACTGGGCGTTGTCGTAACTACCTTGGCTATCCTGCTCTTTATCGGTGGCGGCATCTACTTGCTGACCACGGCTGGCGGCGCTGACGACAATGAGGCCGCTGATGAATCCACGGCTCCAGTCGAACCTGCAGCTCTGACAGCTACTCCCGTCAGCGGTGAAAAGGTTCCAATGAAGCGCTCTTCCCCACTTCCGGAAACCGTGACCTGTGACTACCCGGATGATGGCGAGGCATCGAAGGACATAGATAAGCCAGCTACCGACAACGTTCCCGCCACTGGCACTGTAACCATCACCCTGAAGACTAACCAGGGCGACATTCCGATGGAGCTGGACCGCGCTATTTCACCTTGCGGCGTCAATGCAATTGAGCACATGGCCAAGTCCAACTACTTCAACGACACCGTGTGCCACCGTATTACCGGTGGTGGCCTGAACGTTCTGCAGTGTGGCGATCCGACTGGTACCGGTACCGGCGGACCGGGCTTCAAGTTCGCTGGCGAGTGGCCGGTCAAGGATTCCGGCCTGGATCAGAACACCCCGTTGGTGTACCCGAAGGGCTCTATCGCCATGGCAAACCCGAGTGACCCGGATGCCAACGGCAGCCAGTTCTTCCTCAACTGGGCAGATTCTCAGCTGCCTCCGCAGTACACCGTGCTTGGCTCCATGACTGACGAGGGCACCAAGACGGTTGCGGACATTGCGAAGAACGGTATCGAGGGTGGCGGTACCTCTGACGGTAAGCCAGCTAAGGAAGTCCGTATTGAGAAGGCGGAAGTCAAGTAGCTGACTCAACTGACTGATTCAGAAATTAATCAAAAACAGGGTCAAGGTGAATCACCTTGGCCCTGTTTTAGTATCTACGCGGTCTCATCCTTTTTCACATATCGATGGCTACTAAACCGCCTACTGACCAGAAGTAATGCGGTAGACATCGAACACTCCCTCGACACCGCGCAGAATGTTGAAGATATAGCCCATCTGCTTAGTGTCCGAAACCTCGAAGCTAAAACGCATTACGGCAACGCGGTCATCGGAGGTATGAGAGGACGTCGACAGGATTGAGACCTTCTGATCGGAGAAAACGCGAGTGATCTCCGAGAGCAGTCCGTGACGGTCAAGTGCTTCGATTTGCACCGTAACCATGAAGACCGCACCGGAGGAATCCGTTGCCCAGGAAACCTCGATAATGCGCTCGGGCTCCTGGTGCAGCTTCTCCGCATTAGTGCAGTCCGTACGGTGCACACTGACCCCACCGCCGCGGGTGACGAAGCCAAAGATGGCATCGCCCGGCACAGGCGTACAGCATTTGGCAAGCTTAGCGGCCATATCCGCGCTGCCTTCTACCAACACACCCGTGCTGTCAGCGCGGCGCGGAGTGTTGTGCACGTTCATCTTTGAAATTGGCGTGCGGGAGACCAACTGCTCTTCGGCATCGTCCGCGCTCGAGAACTGCGCCATCAGCCGGTGAGTCACATGCTGCGCTGAGACCTGCCCCTTACCGATAGCGGTATAGAGCGCATCGACATCCGCATAGTGCAGCTCGGAGGCAATCTGCTTGATGGACGCCGGAGTGAACAGGCGGTGCATCGGCAGACCGCCGCGCTGTACCTCTGCAGCCAGCGCGTCACGGCCGGCATCGAGTGCCTCCTCGCGGCGCTCTTTGGCAAACCACTGACGGATCTTTGCCCGCGCACGTGGAGTTTTAACAAACTTCTCCCAGTCCTTAGACGGACCGGAATCGGCATCCTTGGACGTGAAAATCTCGACGCGGTCGCCAGTTTTTAGCGGTGATTCCAACGCCACTAGCTTGCCGTTGACTTTGGCACCAATACATCGGTGACCTACTTCAGTATGGACCGCGTAGGCAAAGTCGACCGGCGTGGAGTCCGCAGGCAATGTGATGACATCGCCCTTAGGTGTGAACGCAAAAATTTCAGTGACTGAGAGGTCATAGCGCAGGGAGTCCAGGAACTCGTTAGGATCTGCGGCCTCCCGCTGCCAATCCAGCAGCTGACGCATCCACGCCATCTGATCGACTTCGGCGGAATCTCCCTTGTGAGAGCCCTTGGTTTCCTTGTAGCGCCAGTGTGCGGCAATGCCGTACTCAGCGTTGTAGTGCATCTCATGGGTGCGAATCTGCACTTCTAGCGGGGAGCCACCTGGACCGATGACCGTTGTGTGCAACGACTGGTAAACCCCGAAACGCGGCGCGGAAATATAGTCCTTGAATCGCCCCGGCATGGGTTTGAACAGCGAGTGGACGGCACCCATGGCGGCATAGCAGTCCTTGGTCGTGTCCACCAGAACTCGAAGTCCGACCAGGTCAAAAATCTCGTCGAACTCATGGCCGCGGACAATCATCTTCTGATAAATCGACCAGTAGTGCTTCGGCCTGCCCTGTACCTCAGCAGCAATGTGAGACTCCTTCAGATCCTTCTGAATCATCTCGGAGACTTCCTGGATGTACCGGTCCCGCTGCGGCGCTCGATCTGCGACCAAACGCACAATCTCGTCGTACTTCTTCGGGTACAAAATGGCGAAGGAGAGATCTTCCAACTCCCACTTCACGCTGGCCATTCCCAAACGATGCGCCAGCGGTGCAATCACCTCGAGGGTCTCACGGGCCTTCTTAGCCTGCTTTTCCGGCGGCAGGAAGCGCATTGTGCGCATGTTATGCAGCCGGTCAGCCACCTTGATAACCAGCACGCGCGGGTCCTGGCTCATGGCGATAATCATTTTTCGCACGGTCTCTGCCTCGGCGGCGGAGCCCAACGCGACCTTATCCAATTTGGTCACGCCGTCGACCAACCGTGCGACTTCTGGGCCGAAGTCCCGCTCCAGGTCCTCCAGCGTGTAATCGGTATCTTCGACCGTGTCATGCAGCAGCGCTGCCACCAGCGTGGTGGTATCCATGCCGATCTCGGCCGCAATAGTAGCGACTGCAAGCGGGTGAGTGATGTATGGCTCGCCGGATTTCCGATAGACGCCGTCGTGAAGGCGCTCGGCGGTATCGTAGGCACGCTGAAGCACAGCCAAATCTGCGCGCGGATGCACCTGTCGATGCACCGCGACAAGGGGATCTAGCACCGGGCGGATCTTCGTTCTGTTGCCGGTAAGGCTTCGCGCTAGGCGGGCACCATAACGGCGTGCGGGCCCTTCAGCCATGACTCATTCACCCCTTATTAACCACGTACAGAGGCAGATCAGCAAGCTTCTCCCGAGCTCCCAGGCCTTCAACCTCCAGCACGGTGCACAGCCCGGTTACCTCGACTCCAGCTGTCTCCAGCAGAGCGCGAGCTGCACACAGGGTGCCACCAGTTGCCAACACATCGTCGACAAGTACGGCCTTCTTGCCCTTCAGCTCAAAACCACTAGCCGGAATCTCAAGCGCGGCCGTACCATATTCCAGTTCATAGGTCTCGGTCAGCACAGGCGGTGGCAGCTTACCCTTCTTACGAATAGCGAGCACTCCCAGTCCGAGCTTGTACGCCACCGCAGAACCCAGCAGGAATCCACGCGCATCTAGGCTGCCTATAACATCAGCCCCGAACTCTTCCACCTTGGCGGAAATCTCGTCCACAATCAGGGCGAACGTCGTGGCGTCGGCAAGCGCCGGCGTCAAGTCCTCGAAGAGTACGCCCTCAACTGGAAAATCGGGCACAAACCGAATCTGATCGGCTAATGCCTCACGCGCGTGTGCATACGACACAGGTTTAAGCTCCTTTTCGGCGAAAAGAAAAAGTGCGGGTACCTGTCAACGATACCCGCACAATGCGCTTTTAAAGTAGTTTCACCCGAACCACTGGGAGGCGCTACCTCCTACTGCCCCGGACGCCAGGACAGCGGCTTGTCTTCATCGCCCTCAAGCTTCGGAGTCGTCACCGTTCGTTTCGGCGTCGACTGCTCCATCTCGCTTGCCGACGGCTCCTTCGAGCCCGAGTCCTCCGCAACATCAGTGGTGGCGGAATCGGTGTCCGATCCGGCCCCCTCAGATGCCTTTGCGCGAGCGGACAGTACCGCTTCGTCATGCTTGCGGTATTCACGCTGCCGCGACTTGAGAGACACCAACAGCGACGAAGCCAGGAAAATCGAAGAGAACGTACCCTGAATAATGCCGATGAGCTGAACGAGTGCAAGGTCCTTCAGCGTACCGACCCCCAGCATGCCCACGGCGATGACCATCAGTGCCAGGATTGGCAGGAGCGTCGACACCGTGGTGTTAATAGAACGCATGATGGTTTGGTTGACCGCCAGGTTCACCAACTCAGCGTAACTTCTACGGGTCGATGAACGATAGCCTGCCGTGTTCTCGTCGACCTTGTCGAAAACCACGACGGTGTCGTACAGGGAGAACGACAGCACTGTCAGCAAGCCGATAATGGTTGCCGGGGTGACGTCAAGACCAATGAGCGCGTAGATGCCCATAATCACGATTGCATCCACAACCAGGGCGAGAATTGCGGCAATGGCCATGTCGCGCTCGAAGTGAATGGTGATGTAGATGAACACCAGACCCAGGAACACCACTGCAGCCAGCAGCATTCGGTTGGTAATCGAAGAGCCCCACGACTCCGACACGGTCGAGTCACCAATGGCATCCGGGGTCTGCTGCCCCTGCACATCGACGGGCTTGAATGCATCATTCAACGCGATGCGAGCACTATTAATCTGGTCCTGAGTCAGCTTCTCAGAGGTGATCTCCAGGATTCGGCCCTCACCAGAACCGATAATTTGCACCAGCTCCGGCTTCACGCCGGTGGCCTCGGTGAAAACCTCCTCGGCCTGCTCAGTTGTCACTGAGGCCGGCGGCATAGTCATCTTGGTACCGCCCTCGAAGTCGATACCGAAGCTGAACCCGCGAATCAGCATCGCTGCGAAAGCAACAACGATGATGGCGACGGCAATCTGGTACCAGCGCTTCCGCTTGCCGACGATGTTGATTCCACCCTCGCCGGTGTAGAGGCGGCGGAAGAAGGAGTCGTCTTTCACGCTTTCTGGCTCAGTGATTAGCGCCGGATTCGTCTGAGTAGTATTCATGGATTCCTACTTCCCCTCATTCGCGCTGGAGTGAGCTGCACCGGTGTCGGCAGCCGTACTGGCGGAGGCATCGGAGGCTCCGGCCTTCTTACCGGCAGCTACAGTCTTATTCCTCTGTGCAATCTCCATGACCGAGCCGAAGCCGTTCATCGACGGCTTGGACAAAGCTGGCCACTTACGAGTAGCCAGGATGACCAACGGCGCAGTCACGAGGAAAGCCGTCACAATGTCGAATGCTGTGGAGAGACCAAGTGTGAACGCGAAACCGCGGACATCGCCAACGGCCAGGATGTAAAGAACCACAGCCGCAATGATGGACACAAAGTTACCCGATAGGATGGTGCGCCGTGCTCGTCGCCAAGCGTGCGGAACCGCGGAGCGGAAAGTTCTACCCGCGCGGATTTCGTCCTTAATGCGTTCGAAGAAGACGATGAAGGAGTCAGCCGTTACGCCGATAGAGATGATGATGCCGGCGATGCCAGCGAGATCGAGCGAGTAGCCAATCCAACGACCAAGAAGGACAAGGACGCCGTAGACCATCGCTCCAGCTGCTGCCAGCGAAACCAGCGAAATCACGCCCAGGCCGCGGTAGAGAGCAATCGCGTAGACGACAATCAGGGCGATACCGATAATGCCGGCAAGCAGACCGGCTTCCAAGGAAGCCGAACCAAGCATGGCCGGGATAGTCGTGGTGGTGCCGCCCGGCTCGCCGTCCTCACCTGCGAACGACAGCGGCAGTGCACCATAACGCAGGTTATTGGCCAGCCCCTGTGCCTCGTCGATTGAGAAGTCGCCCGTGATGCGGGTGGCAGAACCAACTGGGGTTGCCTCCTGAATCACCGGGGCGGAAATGACCTTCGAGTCCAACACGATAGCGACCTGCCGCTGCAGGTAGTCATTGGTCAACTTGGTCCATGTGCGAGCGCCGGTGTCATTCTTCCCGGACTTGAAGCTAAAGGAGACCTGAATCTGACCAGACTGCTGATCGTAACCACCGTTAATCGGCGCATTGGTATCAATAGCGTCGCCGGACAGACGCTGGCCCTTGGCCTCGTCCTCCTGCCCAATCAACAGCGGAGCCTTGCCCAGGAAGATGGCTTTACCGCCTTCGGGCGCACAGGTCACCAGCGGCTTGGCCGGGTCATCGGCCCCCTGTAGCGGATCAACTGCATCGCGGTTATCGCAGGTCATCAGCGCAGCGGCTGCAAACTGTGTCGTTGGGTCTTCGGACTGGCGAGTCGCCAACAGCACGTCACGAACCTTCGTACGCAGCTCGGCCGCTTCAATTGAGTTCGCCGGCTTTGCCGGAGCTGTTGCGTCCAACTTCGGGGCCTCGCCCAGCGACTTGGTCAGCTCCTCGGGAACCGGCTGATCTGGGTTCTGTTCCTTGAAGGCATCAATTGCACGCTTCTGCGTTTCGTTCATGTCCTTGTAGAGGTCATCAACACGCTTGGTGGCGTCCTCCTTCGACAGGACACCGATTGACACCCAATCTTCAGCAGTCTTCTTAACTACCTCGCCAAAGGCAGCTTCATCAGGGCCCTGGGTGGGCTGTTCTACCGGACGGAAGAAGAGCTGCGAAGTCTGGCCGAGCGTACGCGCCTCCTGTGAGTCTTCACCCGGCACGGTAATGACCAGCGTGTCACCGTCGGTGACAACTTGAGCGCCGCTGACGCCCATGCCGTTTACGCGGTTCTCCAGAATCTTGCGAGCCTGGTCCAGCTGATCGCGCGTCGGCTTTTCGCCCTGCGGCACCAAGGTTACTCGGGTACCACCCTGCAAGTCGATGCCCAACTTTGGCTTGGCTGATCCGCCGCCGGTGAAAAAGACGAGTGCGTACGTAAGGATGAGGAAGCCAACAAACAGTGCCAACAGCCACTGCGGCCAGTTCCTCTTGAATGTATTCGCACCGGATCTGGATTTGCTGTTCAAAGCAAAGTCTCCTGAATCGTGACGTTTAGGTACTTAAGCGCTTCGGGTAGAAACGCAGGTCTATAACCGCACCGCGAAATCGCGCGATACCAGGAAGAGGCATTGCGGGCGTCGCTAAGCAAAGCTATAAACACCAACCGCTAGAGAATAACCGATTTAGCGTAGTGCGCCGGTTTTGACTTGTACCTATTTAGTGAAAATCTTGCCCACGCTTGCCGACGGCGAAACCTGGGACGCGCCCGCTAGCCTCACGGCGCACGCTACAGCTTGGATGCATGCAAACCGACGGGGCGTGGGCGTGCAAAAAACTGCTACTGCTTTTCGGTGGAAGTGGAACCGTCTGTACCCGGGTTATCCGGGGTACTCGGAGTATTCGGGTTCTCGACCTGCTCATTGACGTCCGAAGCTGCATTGTCAGCCGGGCCGTGGCCGGTGATTTCTTGGACGTCGCCGACGTGGTCATCTGGCGCATCGGAAACACGGCCACGTCGGTCACGGTGAGCGTAGCTAGCTCCGGTACCGGTGGTGAGGTTGCGGGCAATGGCGCCCTTTTCCCAACGGGTCACGATGCCGTCAGCGATAATCAGGTCGACGGTTGTTTCGGTCGTATCAACGACCACACCATGCATACCGGAACCGGTGATGACCTCTGCGCCCGGGGCCAACTTATCCTGCATGTCCCGAATGGTGCGCACCTGCTTGTTCTGCTTGATGATCTGCCAAATTGGCAGCGCCAGGAACAAGAAAATAAGTAGGAGGAGAATAGTTTGATCCATGTCTGCCGAGTTTAACGAATTGCCAGCTAGCAATTCCACACTGCCCCGGCCAGGTCGATGAGAAAGCTATTCTCCGATAGTTCCCTCCGGAGGCTGCAACCCCAAGTGCCGCCATGCTCGGGCAGTTGCAACACGTCCGCGCGATGTACGCGCAATCATCCCGGCACGGACCAAGTAGGGCTCGCACACTTCTTCCACAGTCGAGGGCTCCTCACCGACTGCCAGCGCCAGGGAATTCACGCCCACCGGGCCGCCACCGTGCCCCTTGACCAGGGCAGTCAGCACTGCGCGGTCCAAGCGGTCCAGCCCAAGCTCATCGACATCGAAGACAATCAACGCCGCCTTGGCCGCACCAAGATCAATAACGCCACCGGAGTGAACATCTGCGAAATCGCGAACGCGACGCAGTAGGCGGTTGGCAATTCGCGGGGTACCTCGCGAACGCGAGGCAATCTCCACTGCAGCCTCTGGGCTGATATCCACCCCGAGGATCCCAGCGGCACGGGTAACCACCTTTGTCAGATCCTCGACCTCGTAGAACTCCATCTGCGCAGTAAAACCGAAACGGTCACGCAGTGGGCCAGTCAGCATACCCGAGCGCGTCGTTGCGCCTACCAGCGTAAAAGGTGGAATCTCGAGTGGAATTGACGTAGCTCCAGGCCCCTTGCCCACGATGACATCAATACGGAAATCTTCCATTGCCATGTAGAGCATTTCCTCCACGGGCCTGGCAATGCGGTGGATCTCGTCAATGAAGAGTACATCGCCCTCGAGCAGGTTCGATAGCATTGCTGCCAAATCGCCAGCGCGAATAAGCGCCGGACCGGACGTCATTCGCAGGGACGACCCCATCTCCTGCGCAATAATCATGGCCATGGTGGTCTTACCCAGGCCGGGAGGTCCCGACAGCAGAATGTGGTCCGGAGTCACATTTCGTCCCCGTGCCCCGGAGAGCACCAAATCCAGCTGCTCGCGGACCTTGGGTTGGCCGATAAACTCCCCTAACGACTTTGGTCGCAGGTTCGATTCCGCATCGACTTCCTCGACCTGAGCGCGGGCATCGACATCACGTTGTGCACCATTTCCCCCACCGCCAAAATGGTCGTTGGCTGCTCCATCTAAAGAGTCCCTGAAGGGATTGCCCGACACGTTAAACTCCGTGCGCTCGATATCGCTCATAGTCCCCTCATCCTAGTGCACTGCCATTTTTCATCATCAATGTAGCTGCAGGTCCTCGACCTGGATTTACTTTTCGCCCAATGTCTTTAGCGCCGCCTTCAGCGCCATTGATGTATCCAAGGTCGGATCAATCCGAACAACAGTCTCCGCTGCCTCATTCGCATCAGCTTCCGGGAACCCAAGCCCGACCAAAGCACCAACGACCTGATCCAGATCTGCCTTCAAAACAATGCCAGGCGCTGCTCCGCTTGCAGCTTCCTCCGGCTGGGATACCGCCCTATCCGCGAAAACCTCGACCTTATCCTTCAACTCAACCAACAGGCGCTCCGCCAATCGCTTGCCGACGCCGTTAGCCGCCTGGAGGGCCTTGGCATTCTTTGAGGCAACCGCATTGGCAATCTCGGCCGGCGACAGTACCGATAGAACAGACATCGCTACTTTTGGCCCCACTGTCGAGACAGTGCGCAAGAGCGCAAACATCTCACGTTCCTGCGAGTTGGCAAAACCAAAAAGCGTAATCGCATCTTCACGAACCGCCATTGTGGTCAACATGAAAGTCTGCTCATGCCTCACCAACTGAGAAGCTAACCTGCCCGTAATGGTGACCAAATGCCCGACACCACCGCACTCGATAACGCAATAGTCCGCACCGAGATCGATAACCTCACCGCGAAGAGATGCAATCACTTCTTACAATTCCTTTCACTACGGCTTCCCTAAAGACACCGCGATAAACGCCGAACTCACAAGTGTTCTCTAGCAAGATCCCCCTACCGCGAGGGATTCTCACGGCGAGAAAGCTCCAGCTCCCGCTCCTCGTGCTGCTTAGCAAGCGCAGCCAAGGTGTCGCGCTGGCGTTGCAGAACCGGACCACGCCAACAGTGGCAGATAGCGATGGCCAACGCATCCGCTGCGTCCGCAGGTTTTGGCGGAGTTTCCAACCCGAGGATTCTCGTCACCATCATGGTCATCTGCTTCTTATCGGCCCGGCCGTTGCCGGTAAGCGCCTTCTTTACCTCCGACGGCGTGTACATATGCACTTCCAAACCGCGTCTAGCCGCAGCGAGGACAAGGACACCAACCGCGTGCGCAGTCTGCATTACGGTGGACACGTTGCCGCGCTCGAATACCCGTTCCATCGCAACCACGTCCGGCTCGTACTCATCCATCCACTGCTCCACGGCATTGGAAAGCCGTAGAAGACGATCCTCCAACGATGCCGTGGTTGGTGTGCGGGCGACCCCCACCGCAATGGGAATGACTTTCCTGCCCTGAGCACCTTCCGCAATGGAGAGACCACAACGAGTAAGGCCAGGGTCGATACCCATCACCCGCAGAGATCCAGCTCGATAATTCACCTCTCCACTAATACCACATTTCGAACAGCTGTTTGTATCGTAGCTACACGGGGTACCAACCGTTGGTTCTGATAGGTTTAACACCATGAATTCACCGAAGAAGCTCTACGGCGTTCTCGCTGCAGCTGAAATGGTCACGTGGGCTCTGCTGCTCTTGGGGCTGGCACTGAAGTACCTGTTCAAAGTCACTGACATCGCCACCACCATCTTCGGCGGCATCCACGGTTTTACGTTCCTGTGCTACGTAGTCACCACCATCATGGTGTGGATCAACCAGCAGTGGAGCTTTGGCCGCGGTGTCATCGGCCTCGCCTCTTCTATCATTCCATTCGCAACCTATCCGTTTGAACGAAACACCCTGAAGGCAGGCCTCTTGGATCGGCCCTGGCGCTTTACCGACGAATCCGAGGAGCCACAGGGCATTTTCGAGTGGGCACTCGCGATGATTATTCGCCGCCCGTTTATCTCGGCATTCGTCATCCTGATTGTTCTCGCCGTGGTCTTCACACTGTTGCTGATGGCGGGACCTCCGACTCAGTGGTTCTCTTAAAACGGTTCTACTAAAACTTTCAGAAACCAAAATCGGGTTTATTGGCAAAAGTGTGTCCGTCTGGCGTGTCGACCGGTGCGTCGGCGGGCGGGCACCCTTCGCTACTTACCCCAATGCGAGTTACTGACTGCGTTTATGACAAAAATGACCTGGTAGGGTCAGGCGGTCATTGCATCATGGATA
>NZ_KV801840.1:0-1366 GCF_001810555.1 Corynebacterium sp. HMSC063G05
AAAGTGTGTCCGCATGCCACCATAACCCCAGACCACACACCACAAATCACCAAAGAATAGCTCCCCGAAAGCTATTACCCACACCATCCCGCACCTCCGGCCACATTTGTGCTAACCGCACACCGGTTGGATTAAAGGATGACCACCAACCGCCCCAGCTGCCCACTATGCGGCAACAACACAAAGAAAAACGGCACCACCAGCAAATCAACCACCCGTTGGCGCTGCACCCACTGCGGACACTCCTTTACCCGCAACACCCAAACCCACAACAAAAACACCGCCACCATGGCTTTGTTCATCCAATGGGCCACCGGCACCCAATCTCTAACCACCTTCGCCGCACACCATGGCGTAACCAGGCAAACCATGCACCACCGATTCCGATGGTGCTGGTGGATCATCCCCACACCCACCATCGACTCATTCCGCATCCATGACCAAATCTTCCTCGACGCGACCTATCTAAAGTCCGGATGCCTCCTGATCGCAGCCAGTAAAACCCACGTCATCAACTGGACCTGGGCCAGACACGAAACCACCGCCGCCTACACCGAACTCCTACGCCCCATTGCCGCACCACTAATCGCAGTCACAGACGGCGGACAAGGTGCCCAATCAGCCATCCACCACTGCTGGCCAACAACACGCATCCAACGCTGCCTCGTCCACGCCCAACGAACAGTCCGCCGCCACACCACCAGCAACCCCCGCACCGATGCCGGCAAAACCCTCTACCGCCTAGCCCTGAAACTCACTCGCATCACCGACCTTGACCAAGCATCCACATGGGTCGCCCACCTGCACGAATTCGACCACACCTACCGGGAATGGATGAACGAGAAAACCACCATCAAAGACCCTGCTACCGGCGCCTACACCAAGGTCTACACCCACCAACGCGTCCGAGCGGCCTATCAATCATTGCTATCTCTGCACCGCAGAGACCTGCTGTTTACCTACCTGCAACCCCCACCAACAACCATCGACCCCGACAACCTTGCAGCAACAACAAACAGCCTCGAAGGTGGCATCAACGCCCCCATAAAAGAACTAGCCCGCAGACACCGCGGACTATCACTACCGCATCAACGCACAGTGATGGATTGGTGGCTGTATCTACATACAGAAGTCCCTGACGATCCGGTCAAGATCGCCAGGGACCAACGATGGGGTCAAGACGCACTTTCCACAGCAACAGACCTGATCACCCACAACACCACAGCCACTACCAATGACATCGGTGCACCAGCAGAATACGACACCGCCATCGACACCAGCTACCAACACAACCTCGGCATCCAAAAAGGCTGGATCAAATAACCGCAACACGCCCGGAAAAGACACACTTTTCTTTACTTAACCC
>NZ_KV801841.1:0-289 GCF_001810555.1 Corynebacterium sp. HMSC063G05
GGTAGGGTCAGGCGGTCATTGCATCATGGATAACACCAGAGATTACCTCCCGGGGAGTTAACCCGTCGAGCACTACCCGCGGCCGGTTATTCAGCAATGCTTCCGCCTCGGCGACCTCTTGGTCGGTGACATCGGTAAAGTTGGTGCCTTTGGGGAAATAAAACCGGATATCCCGATTCATCCGCTCATTGCTACCTCGCTGCCACGGCGAATGCGGATCGGCGAAAAACACCTGGATATTCTCCGCGACAGAAAACTCCGTGTGTTTGGCAAACTCCACTCCCTGATC
>NZ_KV801842.1:0-42919 GCF_001810555.1 Corynebacterium sp. HMSC063G05
TGGCATGCGGACACACTTTTCTTTACTTAACCCGTCACAGGCATGTCACGACCGCGTGCGCGCGTCACGGTTTCATACAGCGTCGGTAACAAGTCGGTGGCACTGTCATGTCGGGTCTTTTGCCGTCGTCACGCACAACTAGTCCCGGCGGCATGAATCCTCGCATCATCGACAAGGACACCGGCGTCGAGCTGTGGACCGTCGCCGAATGCGCGGAGTTCACCGGTACCGCGCGCGGCACGTTCACCAGCTATGCGGGCCGTGGCAAAGCGCCGGTGCCGGCGGCGAAGCTCCACGGGCTGAACCCGCGGAACTCCGACGACGTGCGCGAGTGGCAGAAAGGCCACGAGGCGAAGGGCAAGTAGCCGGCCCAATCTCGGACCGGTCAGCCCGGCATGACCGGTCAGCCCAAGTAGTGGGCGGCGACGACGTTGGCGATCTCGTCGGCGTCGTTGTGGGCGACGAGCACGCCGTGGCCGTGGCCCGGCAGCTCGATGAGCTCGCCGCCCATGACCGCCTGCATCGCGCGGCCGCCCGTGCCGGTCACCGCCGCATCGCGGTCGTAGTGGAGCAGCAGCGGCTTCGACTCGAGGGCGTCGCCGCTGAGTTCCACGGCAGCGCCCTGCCCCGGCCAGCCGAGGCATAGCTGCCCCGACGACAGCGCATCGGCGTTGAGGCGGAAGATGTCGCCGCCGGTGAACTGGTCGAGGTACGTGCGGGGAATGCGGGACGGGTCGGCGGCGGTGACGTTGTCGTTGCAGATGATCGCCCGCTCGATGGTTCCCATCGCCTCGGTCTGCGCCATCATGTCTTCCGGGGTCACGCCCTCGGGTAGTTCGGGGGTCTCCACCTCGCCGGTGACCACGGCGTCGGCGATGTCGGGCCACATGCTCTCCGAGTACGTCGCCGCGAAGGTCTGCTGCAGCAGCACCGACTGATTGCCGGCGCCGGGGCGCATCAGGTTCGCCGCGAAGGAATGGCTGCGCCACGCGACGGGCAGAACGCCGTCGGCCAGCTGCATGAACGCCTCCGGGTCGTCGGCGAAGGCGGCGGGCACGTCGCCCACCTGCGTCGGCGGCGGGTAGACCTGACCCGGCGCGCCAACCTCCTCGTTGATGCGCTGCGACCAGCGCGCGTACACCTGCAGGGCGGTGGTGCCCAGGCCGTACTCGTCGTCACGGTCGGCGATCCACTGGAACATCGCGTTGAGAGCCTCGCGGCGCCACGGCTCGCGCGAGTCTCCGAGCCGAAAGTAACGGTCGGCAGGATCGACCGAGGAATCCAGCACCATCCGGCCCGTCTTGTCCGGGAACAGGGTCGCGTACGTGCTCATCAGATCCGTGCCGTAGGACAGGCCGTAGAGGTGCATGACGTCCTGGCCGAGCACGTCGCGGACATGGTTGAGATCGCGAGCGGTGTTCTCCGTGGTGATGGTCGCCGCGTATCCCGGTTCATTGGCTTCGCAGGAGGCGTACATCGCGCCGACCTGCCCGGAGAGCAGACCCGTCATCGGGATGTCCGCCACGTTGCAGTTCAGCGGGGTGCCCCAGGCCAGGCCGCGCGGCTCGACGGCGATGAGGTCGAAGTGCTCCCGGACGGCGGTCGGCATCCTCACGGCCTCGTCGGAGAACATTCCCAACGCGTCGCCGCCGGGGCCGCCCGGATTGCCTGCGATGACGCCACGGCGCTCCCCCGTCGCCGGAACCCGGCTGACAGTGAGGGAAATCGTCGCGCCCTCCGGGTCGGAATAATCACGTGGCACGTCGATGTCCGCGCACACGGTGCCCGGCGCGGTCATCGCCGCGGTCGGGCACGCGCCCCAGTCCAACCCGCCGAGATCGGCCGGACCGGCGGAGCCGCCGGCCGACGCCTGCGGCACCGACAGCAACGTGCCCGCCAGCGCGAGCGCCGTGACCGGGGCCAACGCCCTGCGGACGAAGGACGTCCGGGACGACGGGGCCGCTGAGACTCGGCTCGCGGACCGGGCCTCGGCACCGGTCTCCACAGAGGAGACGGCGGGGGACGCTGCGCCGAATGCGGCGGGGGACAACTTCTTCGTGGGGCGCACGGGGATAAACACCTTTCATCGACTGCAACGAACGGTATCAAACCGTAACGCCGACCGCACGCCGTTCAAGGCACGAAGATTAAGGCACCGGCCGCACGCTGTTCAACGCACGGAGATCAGGGCACGGACCGCACCCGGTACACCAGCACCGCACCGACGGCGGTGAGCGCGCCCGCGAAAACGTACAGGCCGGGGTACCCGCCGAGGTTCGCCAACGCGAAGGCGGCGAGCACCGGGGCGGCCATGTTCGGGCCGGCGACGGCGAGGTTCATGACGCCCACGTCACGCCCGCGCTCATCGGCCTTGGGCAGCACCTGGTTGATCAGGGCCTGATCGACGGCCATGAACACGCCCCACGACAGACCCAACAGCACCGCCGCGCCGACGACCATGGCGAAGCTCCCGGCGAACGCCATGATCGCGCAGGCCCCGGCGACGCCCATCGACGACAACGCCACGAACACCCGGCGCTTGCCCATCTTGTCGGACACTTTGCCCGACAGGATCGCGGTGACGATGACGCACAGGGCATACGCGCCGGTGAGGACGAGCACGCCGGCATCCGGATCGGGGTGGCCGATGTGATCGCGCAGGTAATAGAACAGGTAGAACAACGCGACCGAGTTGCCCGTGGTCACCAGGAACCGGGCGATGAACACCCACGTGAAGTCGCGGTAGAGCCCTCCGGGCACCTCGGCGACGGCGGGCACCACGGCGTCAGCGTCCCCGCCGGCGTCGTCAAGCACCGGAGATGCGGCCGCCTGCGACCGCACCCGGGACACGTCGCGGAAGCCCGGCAGGAACTGGCCGATGAGCACCAGCAGCAGCGCCGCGGTGACGATGTACGCCAGCCCCAGGTCGAACACCGTGGCCACGACGGTGCCCAGCACCACGCCGAGGGTGTACGTCAGCCCCAGCACACCCGAGACCACGCCGTACTGATTGTCCGGCACCGTATCCGGCGCCACCGCCTGGGCCGCGTTGATTGACGCCGCGATGGCCAGCTGGAACACCGCCCACCCGATGGTCAACGCCATGAAGCCCGGCGCGGCGCCCAGGAACACCAGCGACCCGGCCGCCGCCAGCCCGCCGAAGAGGATCCACGGGGCGCGGCGGCCCCAGCGCGTGTCCGTGCGGTCCGACAACCACCCGGCCAGCGGATGCCCGATGATGGAGAAGAACCCGCCGACCGCCATGAGGAGCGCGAACTTCTCCTCCTTCTCCCCCGGATGCCAGATGAGGATCTGCTGCGCCAACAACAGCTGCGTCGGCGCTGCCCACGAGATGTTCTGCCCCAGGTACAGCAGGCCGTACCGCACGATCCAGCCGGTGGTCACCGGCGTGCGCTGGGCGGGGTCGGCGGTGAAACGCCCGACGTCGGAGATGGCGCGTTCGGAGGAGCCGGCGTGTTCGGAGGAGCTCATCCCTGCACCCCATCCGGCTCCGGCGGCTGCGCCCGCACGTTGGGGTCGGTGTGTTCGTCCGCGACGGGGTAACGACGGCCTGCGGTGTAGCGCCGGTGCAGCTCCGGGGTGATCCGCCCGGTGCGGGCCAGCTCGGCCAGCAGGTGGCCCGACGGCTTCATCGTCCGTTCCTGCGTCTCGTAGTCCAGGTGGACGATGCCGAATCGCGGCTCTTCGCCGTCGGCCCATTCCCAGTTGTCCACGAAGCACCAGTGGTACCAGCGCTCGATGGGCACGTCCGACTCGGCGATGGCCCGCAGGTGCTCCAGGATGAACCGCGGCCGGAACGACTCCAGCCTGCGGTCGGCAGCCCCGGCGTCCGGGTTGGCGTAGTCCCCGGCCGGATTCGGCTTTTCGACGCCCGCGTCCACGCCACCGACCGACAGCTCCAGATCGCCGAGATCGCAGGTGCCGTTTTCGGTGATCCAGACCGGTCCGCCGAAACGCTCGTTCAGGTCGCGGGCGCATTCGACCAGGCCCTCGGGGTGGATTTCCCACCCGAGGTCGTTGACCGGAGCCCCGACGAAGGTGCCGTCGTCGAACTTGTCGACGGCCGTGCGCGAGTAGTAGTTCAGGCCCAGGAAGTCGTGGTGGCGGCCCGACGGCAACCCGCGGCCGACCTTCGCCCCGCCCAGCAGCGGATGGAACTTCCCCGCCAGATGCGCGTCGGCGACGATGTCCTGGAACAGATGCCGATTGATCCGCGCCAGGCCGCGGTGGATGGGGTTGCGCGGATTGCGCGGCGCGAACGCCCGTGCGTGGTGGGCGATGCCGACCTTCGCCCGATCCCCCTGGATGCCGTGGATGACCTCGTAACCGCGGATGTGGGACACCGCCATGTTGCGCAGCACGGCCATCGTGTCGCCCCACGAGCGGTTGCCCGGCGGGCCCGAGCGGAACATGTGCGCCTGGGTGGCGTACACGTTCGGCTCGTTGACGGTGATCCACTCGTCGACGAGGTCGTCGAGCGCCCGCACGGTCGTCTCCGCATAGCGCAGGAAAGCCGCCGGCGATTCATCGGAGGTGAAGCCGCCGCGCCGAGCGAACCAGAGCGGATTGACGAAGTGATGGAGCGTCACCAGCGGACGAATCCCCTTGTCCCGCAGGTCGGCAATCTCCTCACGGTAGCGATCCAGCACCGCATGGTCGAACTCCCCCGGCCGCGGTTCGATACGCGCCCACTCCACGCCGATGCGAGCGATGGGCAGACCCAGCGACGCCATGAGCTCGTTGTCCTCCCGCCACCGGTTCCAGTGGTCGGTGGCGCGCAGCGGGGTCGAACCATCGGCGATGTTGCCGGGCTCGCGGGCCCAATCGAACCAGTCGTTGTTCTCGTCACCGCCCTCGATCTGCCCGGCGGCCGACGCCGTGCCGATCAGCAGACCCCGCAGATCGACGTCGTGATGCAACGGCTTCGCGAGCGGCGACGTGCGCGGCTGAGGATGGAGAGTTCGGTCATTGGCAGGCACATTGGTTGACATGCCGACATCCTATGTCACACATCACGCCTAGTTTTTGGTTTTCAAACAAAATATTATGGGTTTCGCGCGTCGACGGGGTCGTCGTAAAGCAACCGAGTAGAGCAACCGGATCGTTCGCGAAAAATCCGCTCCCCCTGGAACGAATCGGAGCCCCGGCCCGTTGTTGACGATGTCCCCCCCCCAAAAAAAATCAAAAATCACGTTAGGAACCCCACTTGTCAGCCTTCTAAGCTGAAGACGCGGGTTCGATTCCCGTCATCCCCTCCACGCAACCGGGCGCATTGCTCCCGGTTTTTACTTTCTGAGCCGACGTCCGGGGACCAGAAATTCTTCTGACCTCTGTTCAGGATCCAGTGCTACGGGTACTCTGGGCACCATGAAGCCCACCATTATCGATGCCGATACTGGACACGAACTATGGACCGCGGTCGAATGCGCTGCTTTTTCCGGCACCGCACGTGGCACTTTCACCAGCTACGCTGGCCGCAAGAAGGCTCCTGAACCCGTCGCGAAGCTTCATGGGTTGACCCTGTGGGATTCCGAAGAAGTTCGCGCATGGCACGCCAATCGGAAGAGCCGCACCAAGAGCACCGACTCCGCCGAATCATAGATACCTACCCATACCCAATCATTTCCTGGTTCCCGAGCTACATCTGTCGGACAGATATGTAAGCTCGGGAACTTTTTTCGCTCTACATGCGTTATCTCAAGTAATTACAAGCAGTACCCGCAATTTCCTTTTTGGAGGCCTAGCCCATGGGGGCTTTAATCCTGATCGCGATCACCGTCGGCGGCGCAATTATCATCGCGTCGATGGCTCAAAACCGCTCTAACAGGGCCTTTGATGCTCGCCAGAACAATCAATTGGAAGACGCCGTCGCAGACGCCCGCCGATGGATTGAGCGACTGGGCTCACAGGTATTGAACCTGGCTGGCACCGATTCGGCTTCCACGCAGGCTCTTGCTGACGCATCCGAGCGCTACAATGCCGCTTCCTCGCAGATTTCTACTGCGCGCACCCCGGCACAGGCGCGAATGGCCCGCGAATCGGCGCTGGAGGGCCTGCACTACATCAATGCGGCTCGCGAAATTATGGGCCTGCCGGCGGGGCCGACACTGCCACCGCTGGAGGGGCAGAAGGCCGCTGGTTCTGTGACCGAAACTCGCACCATTGAGCACGAAGGCCACTCGGTTACCGCCTCTCCATACGCCACCCCGGAAACTCCGAACTACTACCCCGGTGGTCGTGTCGCTGGCCGTCCGGTTCCGGCCGGTTGGTACTCCGAGCCATGGTGGAAGTCCGCGCTCCGCACCGGTGTCTGGACCGCAGGCTCGATGCTGCTGTTCTCTACCCTCTTCCACGGTATGGCCGGTGTTGCCTACGGCGCTGATGAGTTCGCCAGCGGCATGGGCACCGGCGCTGACGACTTCGGCGGCACCGAGGACTTTGGAGCCGAAGACTTCGGTGGCGACGATTTCGGTGGAGATGACCTTGGCGGCGACTTCGGTGGCGGCGGTGCAGATGCCGGTGACGCAGGCGACGGCGGAGGCTTCTTCGACGGCCTCTTCGGTGGCGGCGACGGCGGCGGCGACGGCGGCGGATTTTTCGACGGCGGATTCGACGGTTTCGATATTTAGAAAAAGCCCGGCGCCGCTATTTCGCTAAATCCGCAAAAGGATCGACAGTGCCGTCTGTCTGAGGCCGATACTCAATTTTTCTGGCGGCGAATCGACCAGCTTCCTTGCCAAGGATGCTGCTAATTAAAGCAACAGCCATATCCATACCTGCTGCGACTCCTGATGAGCTCCAGCGATCTCCGTCTTCAACCCATCGAGCCGCTTTCACCCACGTCACTTCGTTTCCGAACGAGGTAGCCCAATCAAAAGCCAACTTATTACTAGTTGCCCGCTTTCCTTCAAGAAGCCCAGCCGCAGCAAGCAGTGCGGAACCTGTGCAAACCGATGCCACTAACCGCGCCCGGGATCCGAGGTTGTTGAGCCAGTCCAAAAACTCTGCATCGTCAACTAGTGTTCTACTCCCGGCTCCACCAGGAACTAGAAGAATATCGACCGTTTCGAGGTCAGTGGCACAACGTGTGGCGATAACCTGCGCCCCCCTGAGCGCTGGTTATCGGACCAGCAATGTTGGCGACATATTCGACCTCAATCTCTGGGACATGGCCAAAAAGGCCAACCGGTCCAAATACGTCCAAGAGCTCGAACCCGGGGAATAGCACAACAGTTACTCGGCGATGCGCTTCTTGATTTGTCATACGACAATTCCTACTCCGTCTACACATGAAAAAAGGTCTGGTCCCAGAGTTTTCTGGAACCAGACCCCTTTTTTATTCCTATCAACAGATAGCGAACAGCAATCCCTTTAAGCTTCTGGCAGCTCCGGGGCAACGCCAGTCTTTTCGTACTCTGCCAGAATGTCGATGCGGCGCTGGTGACGCTCCTCCTCGCTCCACGGCTGGGAGACGAAAGCATCGACGATAGCCAGGGCCTCTTCCTCAGAGTGCATACGACCGCCGAGGCCGATCAGCTGAGCATTGTTGTGCTCGCGGGCGAGCTTTGCGGTCTCCACCGACCAAGCCAGCGCACAACGAGCGCCCTTGACCTTGTTAGCAGCAATCTGCTCGCCGTTGCCGGAACCGCCGAGCACGATGCCCAGGCTGCCCGGATCAGCGACGGTACGGGAAGCCGCCTCAATGCAGAATGCTGGGTAATCATCTGCAGGGTCGTAGGTGTGAGCGCCGCAATCAACGACGTCGTGGCCAGCCTTCTCCAGGTGGGCCTTAATCAGGTTCTTCATCTCAAAACCGGCGTGGTCTGCACCAAGGTAAATACGCATGGCAGCAAGTTTAGCGGTTCCCACGGATTCCACGGCGCCTGCACCCGTTTTAGGTATTGCTTGACGACGTCTCCTGCGCAGCCGAATAGGGTGAAAAGTGACTGTATTTGCGTTTCAGCACGCCTTCGAAACCGGAAATTGGGTGCTTTTACCGTGTCTCCTGCGCCGCAAGCTCACTTCCAAGTCGATCCTGAAGCCCATGGCTCCCATGGGAATCATCACGCACCGGTGGTGCGAACGGTTCGGCATGACATCAACAAGAAACCATTTATTGTCATTTGGGAGGTCACGCGGGCTTGTGGCTTAGTCTGCAAGCACTGCCGTGCAGATGCGCAGCACGAGCCGCATCCTCACCAGCTTTCGACCACCGAGGGCAAGATGCTGCTGGAGACCTTGGCGTCGTATAGCAAGCCGAAGCCGCTTGTAGTGCTCACCGGCGGTGATCCTTTTGAGCGTGATGACCTGGAAGAATTGGTGCGATTCGGCACGGAGCAGGGCCTGAATATGTCGCTATCTCCATCGGTGACGCCGCGGCTCACGCCAGAGCGGATTCAGTCACTGCGTGAGGCCGGTGGCAAGGCGATGTCCATGTCGCTCGATGGCGCGACTGCCCAGACCCATGACAAGTTCCGTGGATTTTCGGGCACTTTTGAAAAGACGCTCGAAATGGCTCCGCACATCAACGAGGCCGGTTACCGGCTGCAGATTAACTCGACCCTGACCAAGGGAAATATTCATGAGGCGCCAGCGCTGCTGAAGACCGTCATGGAGATGCAGGCCAAGATGTGGTACGTCTTTTTCCTCGTTCCCACTGGTCGCGGTGCGGATTTGGGCGCATTGTCACCGGAGGAACGCGAGGATGTTCTGCACTGGTTGTCTGATGTGTCCAACCGAATTGCCATTAAGACGACGGAGGCGCCGCAGTATCGGCGCGTCGTCATGCAGCAGGAGGAAGCGAAGGAAAAGGGGCTGCCACCCTATGAGGGCGGCGAGCTCTACCGTTACTTGACCGAGGAAACGACAAAGCTGCTCGGTGCTGTGCCGGAAAAGCCACGTCGCCCGCGCTCCCCCATGGCCGTCAATTCCGGGTCAGGTTTTGCCTTCATTGACCACATCGGCGACGTCTACCCCAATGGCTTCCTGCCGCTTCACTGCGGAAATGTGAAGGCCACGCCATTCCAGGAAATCTATTCGAACTCGCCGGCGTTCAAGGCCCTTCGCGATCCGGACAATTGGCATGGAAAGTGCAGCGTCTGTGAATACCACAGCGTATGCGGTGGGTCCCGGTCGACCGCGTACGCGTTGACCGGGGATTACACGGCATCCGATCCAACCTGCGTCTACATTCCGCCGCGGTGGGCTGCGATGAGCGAAGAAGAACGGCAGGCCTCTACCGGGCAGAATGCTGGAGCCGGAGCGGGTTAGCTCTCCTAACTGCGCGCCCCAGCTGCTACTGCTTTCTTAGTCGAAGCGCGGGCTCTCAGTCCGGGAGCGCTTAATCTCGAAGAAGTACGGGTAGCTGGCAAGGGCGACCGAGCCGTCGAAGATCTTGCCCGCTTCTTCGCCGCGTGGGATACGGGTAAGCACTGGACCGAAGAAGGCAACGTCGTTAAGCTTGACCACCGGAGTGCCGACGTCGTTGCCGACCTCCTTCATGGCCTCTGCGTGGTTTTCACGCATGAGCTCATCGAACTCAGTGGTCAAGGCCTGGGCCAGTCGCTCTTCCGGCAGTCCAACCTCTGCGAGGGCTTCCTTAATCAGCTCGTCGAATGCGTGCTCCGGCTCGTCGACATGCGCGTGGCGATCGATGCGGTTTTCGTTGTGGACCTTCGTGCCCAGCGCGGTGTAGAGCTTGTCGACGGCCTCCTGGCCATCCTGGGAGAACACGGCGTTGAACAGGCGTGCCGGGGTCCAGTTGCACTGCATCATGAACTTGTAATCTTCCGGCAGTTCATCGCGGCCTTCATTGAGCACCGACAGGCTCATCGGCTTCCACTCGATCTCGATGTCGCGGACCTTTTCGACTTCCTTAATCCAGCGCGACGTCACCCAGCAAAACGGGCAGGAAACGTCGAAGTAAAAAGTGACCTTGTCTCGATTGCTCATGTGAAAGTCCTCCTAAAGCATTGATTGACTTATCAACGACTATAGGGCGGATTTTTTCGGCTCGCATTCATGAATTCGGATGGGTCCGAAGTTCTACCGGACCTGGTGTTAACTGGCTCCCCCATCGGGCGCCGTCTAAATCGCCTACCTAACCGTTCCAGGGCAAGCCCGTAGCCTCCAGGGAATCAGCGGCAGCCTCCAGGTAGGCAGGCCAGTCGGCGTAGTCCAGGAACTCCGAGCCCACCTCGTGGTCCATGGAGACCATCTTCCCCGAGCGCATGTCCAGACAGTAGTTGTTTCCGCCGAAGTCCATGACCAGTGGAATCCATGCCTCGTGATACCACTTGCCATCCGAGTCGGCGCTGTCCATGCTTTCGGCTTCAAAGTCATCGAACTCGCCGTCGGCCTGCAGCTGAGTCCACAGCTTGTAGTCATTCAGAATCGACTTAGGCGGTGCAATCCAGCCACCGTCCCACGGCTCACCGTCCACAGACGCGTGCCGCAGCCACGAAGCTCGCACGTAGTCTGGCAGCTTTACTCCGAGGTCAGCCTCAAGCTGATCCAGTTCCGCTTCTGTCGCCGGGGCCTCCAAAGCATCGTCGCCAAGCTTTGCTTCAATGCGATCCCACGCCGCGTTGACCCGTTCAACCTTGCTTGCATCATCACTGAGTTCGTACATGAAACGAAGTGTATTCACGTTCGGCTTTGCTCGCATGCCAAAGAAGCCAAAATCTCGCTCAATCGACCGCCAATCGACCGCCCGAATCGACACGCAATGAGCGAGGAAGTCGAGGTCACCCCGCCCACCACGCTACTGCCCGATTCCCAATCCGGGGTCGTGGTTACACTTGTCGCATGACTTCCACGAACCTAACCAGGACCGAGGCCGCCGACCGTGCGGCCATGCTCGAGGTGTCCCACTACGACATCTCCCTCGACCTTACGGCCGCACCGGTCGGTGGGCAGCACAGCGCACCAACATTCGCTTCCAAGACCACAATTTCTCTGAAAGCGAAGCGCGCTGGTTCCACCTTTATTGACCTGCGTGATGCGGTTGTCAAGAGTGTGACCATCGACGGCGTCGATGCCACGGAGGCCGCTCGCTATGACAGCGAGACCGGCATTAACGTAGACCTGACCGAAGGTGACCACACCGTCGTTATCGATGCGGACTGTCGTTACACCAATAACGGCCAGGGCATTCACCGCTTCCAGGATCCCGCCGATGGCGAAACCTACCTGTACTCGCAGTTTGAAACTGCCGATGCCAAGCGCGTGTTCGCCTGCTTTGACCAGCCGGATTTGAAGGCGACGTACTCCATCCACGTCGTGGCGCCGAAGGGCTGGAAGGTTATTTCCAACTCGGTAGCCAAGACCGGCACCACCACCGATGTCCACGGCAATGAGGCCGACACCTTCGACTTCTCAGTGGATGTTCCGCTGTCGACGTACCTCGTCGCAGTCTGTGCGGGCCCGTGGCACGAGGTCACTGACTCGTGGACCGGCACTGTCGCACCGCACCCGGAAACCCCTGCCGAGCACCAGCCGGACGGCGAGCTGACCATTCCGCTAGGAATCTACTGCCGCCAGTCCATCGCCGAGTACCTCGATGCCGACACTCTGTTCAAGGAGACCAAGGAAGGCTTCGACTTCTACGCCAAGCACTTCGGCGAGCCCTACCCGTTCGGCAAGTACGACCAGATCTTCTGCCCGGAATACAACATGGGTGCGATGGAAAACGCCGGCTGCGTGACCATCCGCGACGAGTACGTCTTTCGTTCCAAGCCCACCCATTACCTCTACGAGCGCCGCAACGACACCATCCTGCACGAGATGGCTCACATGTGGTTCGGCGATTTGGTCACCATGCAGTGGTGGGATGATCTCTGGCTCAACGAGTCCTTCGCTACCTGGTCGGCTGCCGCCGCACAGGTTGAGGTTTCCGATTACAGCCACGCCTGGACCACCTTCGCCAACGTAGAGAAGGCCTGGGCCTACAAGCAGGATCAGCTGCCGTCGACGCACCCGATTGCCGCCGATGCCAGCGACATTGACACCGTCGAGCAGAACTTCGACGGCATCACCTACGCCAAGGGCGCGTCCACCCTCAAGCAGCTGGCCGCCTACGTTGGTCAGGACGCCTTCCTCGCCGGTGCTCGTCTTCACTTTTCCCGCCACCGCTTTGGCAACGCCACCTTCGCGGATCTGTTGGAGGCGCTCTCCGAGGCCTCCGGTCGCGATCTGTCTGGCTGGGCCGATCAGTGGCTGACCACCACCGGCATCACCACCCTGGCGCCAGAGTTCCATCAAGAGGACGGCAAGTACACCTCCTTCGCAGTCACGCAGGAAGGCGCCGAGCCGGGTGCCGGTGAACTCCGTGATCACCGAATCGCAGTGGGCATCTACAACCTGCGCGGCACCGGCGCGGACGCTGTACTTGAGCGCACCAAGCGCGTGGAAATCGACGTCCGCGGTGCCCGCACCGATGTCCCAGATCTGGTCGACACACCAGTTGGCGACGTCGTGCTGGTTAACGACGACGACCTCACCTACAGCATGATTCGCCTGGACGAAGGCTCGCTTGCCACCGTCATCTACAACATCGGCGCTTTCACCGATTCGATGGCGCGCACACTGTGCTGGTCCGCCACCTGGCAGATGGTTCGCGCAGGCCAGATGCGCGCTCGCGACTTCGTCAACCTGGTGCTTCGCGGCATCCCGGGCGAGGATAAGCTCTCCGTCTTGGAGCGCGTCATCGCTCAGGCGGTCAGCGCCGTCAACGTCTACGCCGATCCTCAGTGGGCCGAGTCCACCGGCCGCGATCTGCTGGCTCAGGGTCTGTTGGACTACGCGAAGAAGGAAACCGACGCCGACCGCGCCCTGGTTTTCGTTAACGCTCTGGCTACCGTGGGCTCGTCGAATAGCGACGTCGCCGACGCACTGCGCGCCATCTACGCCGGCGACGCCGACAAGGCTGGCTTCCCCGCTGTCACTGTCGACACCGACATGCAGTGGCGCGCCTTGAAGGCTCTGGTTTCCGCTGGTCTCGAAGGCGAGGAGGCCATCGCAGAGCTTGAAAAGACCGACAATTCAGCACTCGGCGCACAGGCCGCCATCGCCTGCCGCGCCTCCGTGCCGACGCTCGCCAACAAGTCCCGCGTCTGGGCTGAGGCGACTGTCTCCGGCGACGACGCCCCATCGAACCTTGTCATTCGCCACCTGCTGGCCGGCTTCAACGCGCCGGGCTCGGGTGCAGTGCTCGCGCAGGCGCTTGACGACGACTCCCGCGCCACCATCAACGCGGAGCAGTCGGCAACCTCACTGTCGGAGCACTTCTTCGCTGTTGCCAACAGCTGGTGGAAGCAGTTCTCATCCGAGACGGCACAGACGCTGCTCGAGGGCTTCTACCCCACCTGGGAGATCAGTGATGAGGCAATTGCAGCCGCTCAACGTCTGCTCGACAGCGACGAGACTGCATCGCCGGTCAAGCGCATCATCTCTGAGCAGCAGTTCCTGGTGAAGCTCGCTCTTCGCGCCCGCGAGTTCGACGCGAAGTAACAAGTGATTTCGGCCGGCACTTTGGCCGTTATCGTTTTCGTGGCATCAAGTCGATAGACTTGGTGCCATGACAACTTCTCAGACGCTCTTTGACTCCGTCGGCGGCGAGGATGTCTTCAATCGCATCGTCCATGGTTTTTACACGCGCATGCGTTCTGATGACCTCATCGGCCCGATGTACCCCAGCGATGACTGGGAGGGCGCCGAGGATCGACTCCGCATGTTCCTCGTCCAGTACTGGGGCGGGCCGCGTTCGTACAGCGAACAGCGTGGTCATCCGCGCCTGCGCATGCGCCACATGCCGTTTTCCATCGGCGAAGCCGAACGCGACCGCTGGCTGGAGATCATGAGTGCCTCACTCGCAGACATTTCCGATGACGAGCTCCCCCGCCCCCAGCGCGAAGCCATGTGGAACCACATGGTGCAGGTTGCTGACATGCTCATCAACCGCTTCGACGCGCAGTAGGAATTAGGCCCTGCGCCGCTAGTTCAGCAGCGGCAGCACGCCAAAGGACTCGAGCGTAAAGATCGAGCCAAACCGCCCATCCAGCCGGTGCCACCGTCCCTTTGTGGACACGCGCACCGGCTCTTTTTCATCCGGTTGCTCCGGGATAAAGCCCATCGTGCACAGCGCAAACACGTCCCGCATGGTCACGTCCACCACGCTTTTCGACGTCTCCTGCGACTGCCCTTCCCCTGTATCAACAG
Organism: Corynebacterium sp. HMSC063G05; assembly: GCF_001810555.1. Classification (NCBI taxonomy): domain Bacteria; kingdom Bacillati; phylum Actinomycetota; class Actinomycetes; order Mycobacteriales; family Corynebacteriaceae; genus Corynebacterium; species Corynebacterium sp. HMSC063G05. Next base: position 14,239 of record NZ_KV801842.1, read on the forward strand.
TGGCTTCACCGGTACCGCCGCTGACAGTGAGAACCTTTTGGTCCAGCAGAGACGGTGGCATGCCCATCGGGCCGGAAGATTCGACGGCGACCGCGCGCCCCTGCTTCTCGAGAGTCCGGAAGGCAGTGGCTGGAACATAGTCGACAACCTGCCATCCTTCCGGCACTGGCAGGAATCCCGGCCAGGAGGACGCCGACTGCGCATGCACGCGGTATGGCATCGCGGTGAGCGAAGCTTCTTTCTCCTCTCCGTCCTCAGCAGTTTTTGCCTGCGCAAAGGCACGCACTGCGATGTCTTTAATCTCCGCGGCGGTGACGATGATGTCGTCGGGAAGCGCGTGCAGCGCAATCGTGCGCATGGCGAGCGGGCCGATTGGGGTCTTCACCCATACCTGCGACATTGCGGGCGCAGCGTTAGGCGCGGACGAGGAACTGATACCAGCGGCGGCGGTCTTACGTACTCGGATGCGTAGCAACGTGCTCTCGTCGAGGGCGTAGGCCTTATGGGCCAGGACGCCCAGGTTCTTCAGGGCATCGGGAGTGCCGAAGGTCAGCTCGGCAGCGGGATGAGAAGTGGTCACGGCGAATTACTTGTCCTGGTCTTCCTTGTTGTCTTCGATTGCGGGAGCTGCAAAACGCTCCAGTTCACGGCGGGCAGACGGGGAGAGCTCGACTGCCTTCGCAGTCTTGAGATCAAACATCACCATCACGGTTTCGAGCACAGCAACGATGTGATCATGCTGGTCGGAGATTGTCTGGCGAAGTGTGAAAGAGGTGCGACCGAAGTTGATGATCTCGGTCTCAACCACAACTTCCTGGGTGTCCGGCAAAATAGCGCGGACGTAGTCAATCTCCAGGCGACGCACCACTGCCGCAGGCATCCCTGCCCCGCCGCCGAGACCGCGCATCACAAAGTCCAGACGAGCCTGCTGGGCGTATTCCAGGAAAGCGGTGTTGTTGGCGTGGCCATACTGATCGAAATCAGACCAGCGGATAGCGACGTTGGTACGAAATGGTGCTGATTCAGTCATACCCAGAACTATAGGCGTTTTCTGGAGCTACGAGCCTGCGAATACGCGAAAGCCCGGGACCTGTGCACTGGTGCGAGCCAGTCCACAAGGTTCCGGACTTTGCCGTTGGCAAAAATCAGATTCGCGCGAAACAGATTATCGGGTCAGGCGACGGTGCGTGACGCGCGACGGGCGTGCAGCCTCCTCGCCGTAACGCTCAATCTTGTTCTTCTCGTAGCCCTCGAAGTTGCCCTCGAACCAGAACCACTTGCCCTCTTCGAAGTTGCCTTCCCATGCGAGGATGTGGGTACAGGTGCGGTCCAGGAACCAACGGTCGTGGGAAATGACCACGGCACAGCCCGGGAAGTTCTGCAGTGCGTTTTCCAGCGAAGACAGGGTTTCGACGTCAAGGTCGTTAGTCGGCTCATCCAGGAGGATCAGGTTACCGCCCTGCTTCAGGGTCAGCGCGAGGTTCAGACGGTTGCGCTCACCACCGGAGAGAACCTTCGACGGCTTCTGCTGGTCCGCACCCTTGAAACCGAATGCAGACAGGTACGCACGAGACGGCATCTCGTTCTGGCCGACCACGATGTAGTCGAGACCATCAGAGACAACCTCCCAGACGGTCTTTTCCGGATCGATGTTTTCACGACCCTGGTCAACGTAGCTGAGCTGAACAGTCTGACCGACCTTGACCTCACCGGAATCCGGCTGCTCCAGACCCACGATGGTCTTGAACAGGGTGGACTTACCCACACCGTTCGGGCCAATCACACCGACGATGCCGTTACGCGGCAGGGTGAACGACAGGTCCTTAATCAGGACGCGGCCATCAAAGCCCTTCTCCAGGTCCTTGACCTCAACAACCTGGTTACCCAGGCGCGGCGGGGTCGGAATCTGAATTTCTTCGAAGTCGAGCTTCTTGTACTGCTCGGCTTCCTCCACCATCTGCTCGTAGCGCTCCAGACGGGCCTTGTTCTTGGCCTGGCGAGCCTTCTGCCCCGAGCGGACCCACGCCAGCTCATCCTTCAGGCGCTTCTGCAGCTTGGCGTCCTTCTTACCTGCAACCTCAAGGCGCTCAGCCTTCTTCTCCAGGTAAGTCGAGTAATTGCCCTCGTACGGGTAGAGCTTGCCGCGGTCGACCTCACAAATCCAGCCAGCGACGTGATCCAGGAAGTAACGGTCGTGAGTCACGGCCAGGACAGCGCCCGGGTACTTAGCCAGGTGCTGCTCGAGCCACAGCACAGACTCGGCGTCCAGGTGGTTAGTCGGCTCGTCGAGAAGCAGCAGGTCCGGCTCGGAGAGCAGCAGCTTTGCCAGTGCTACACGACGACGCTCACCACCGGAGAGGTGAGTAACCGGCTCGTCCGCCGGCGGGCAGCGAAGCGCATCCATTGCCTGCTCAATCTTGGAATCCAGCTCCCAAGCATCAGCGGCGTCGAGCTCCTCCTGGAGCTTGCCCATTTCTTCCATGAGCTCGTCGGTGTAATTGGTGGCCATCTCCTCGGCGATGGCTTCAAAACGAGCCTTCTTCTCGAAGATGTCGCCGAGGCCCTCCTCGACGTTGCCGCGAACGGTCTTCTCCTCATTCAGCGGAGGCTCCTGCAGCAGGATGCCGACAGTGGCGCCCGGCTCCAGGAAAGCTTCACCGTTACTCGGCTGATCAAGGCCAGCCATAATCTTCAGAATCGACGACTTACCTGCGCCGTTCGGACCGACCACGCCGATCTTTGCGCCCGGGTAAAACGCCATGGTGACGTTGTCGAGAATAACCTTATCGCCGTGCGCCTTGCGCACGTTTTTCATCTGGTAGATGAACTCACCCATGGTGGAATTTCGTCCCCTCGTAGAAAGGAAATAAGCAATCCCTGTAGAGGTTACGCATAGGAACCAAAAGGCACAATCTACATGGGCGTACCCGCAATCCTTTCCCACCAAAATCTCTGCCAGGCTCCTAGCAAAACTAGCTGCGAGATAACGCTGCCGAATCGTATGCGATCCCTCCCCTTTCTCAGCAGCGTCACCTCACGTGCAGTAATTACCCCTCCCCTCTTTCCGCTCTTTCAGCGGCTCCCCCTCATTCCGCTCTACAACGATGTACTGGCTCCTGGGTTAGAACGGCGCACTGACTCCTGCATCAGCCATTTCTCGCTGCTCCGAACTAGCTGCACCTGTGTTCCCCGCCTCACCAGCGCCGCCCGTACTAGCAGTGAAGGTGCGCACGGCCCCGGCCTGAGACGCAACTGTCTCAGTAACCGAAGCTTCCGAATCCCCAGTCGATGACTCACCAAGACCAGTCGGCGACTCATGCGGCTTCTCAGTCATAGTCTTCACCGTTGCCAGGTGACGGCGCAGATTCGGACCTACCGCCTTAGCAATGATCTTCTGGCGCTGATGCTTCGTACCATCATCGCCCTCCCAGCGATCCGTACGAACGTGACCGTGGACAATGACGGCTTGGCCCTTCCACACCGTGTTATTCACGTTCTCGGCGAGCTTGCCCCAACATTCAACATCAAAATATGACGTCTCCGACTGCTCCCAACCATTCTCCCCCTTCCATGACTTGCTGGATGCCACAGAAAACTTGCAGACCTTTGCCCCAGAATTGGTATTTCGATTTTCCACATGATGGACCACATTGCCCACCACGGTAATAACTGCCTCAGACATCGGGCTCCTCCCCCAAAGAAAGCGTTTACCTACTGCGGCCGAATAATTCGAAGGTGTCTCATTCGTGCCGTGCCAATTACTTTTCCGGCTTCGAGAAACAAATGAAAGAGGTACATAAAAAGCCTGTGGATAAGTTTGTCGAAAAGACAACTATCCACAGGCTACGTATGAAGTTGAGGGGCGAAGTCGCGGCAATCCTCGTCGTCAAGCATGCAAAATCAGCTTAACGACGCTACCTTCCGCGCCTCTTCGAGGCATCAATCGGATTATCCATGTGCACCGGATGCTGCGCGTCAACCTCCGAGGTGTAGTAATCGCGCTCATCCTCGCCGCCAACACCGACCTGCTGGCTCATGCGAGCGAGCATTTCGTTGTAAGCGGCCAACTCCTCATCATTGTTGCGGTCCGCGACGCGGTCGTAGCGGGCTGCATCCTTTTCATCGGAACGCCGCCACTGTACAAACAGCGCAACGGTGACGATGTAGAGCGGAACCTCACCGGCAGCCCACGCGACGGCACCACCAACGTTCTGATCTTCCAGGAGATTCACTGCCCAAGGGAGATCCAGGCTGGCGTAGTAGGTCTCGGCAAGCACCTGCTGCGACTGCATCAGCGAAATACCGAACCAAGCGTGGAACGGCAACGACCCCATCAGCGTGACCAGCTTGACCGACGGCTCAATCTGCTGTGGTGCAGCATCGACACCGATAATGACCCAGTAGAAGATGTAACCGGAGATCAAGAAGTGGATGTTCATGAACACGTGGCCCGCGTGCTCATCAGCCAGGAAGTCGTAAATCGGTGTCATGTAGAGCAGGTAAAAGCCCGCGACGAACTGCACCGTTGCCACAACCGGGTGCGTGAGGAAACGCGACACCGGGTTGTTGATGAAGACCACCAGCCACTCACGAATACCAGGCAGACCATCGCGGCCGGCCGGCTTCAGCGCACGCAGCGCGAGCGTAACTGGGCCGCCCAGGACCAGCATGACCGGAATGCCCATGGAGTAAAGCATGTGGGCGATCATGTGAACCGAGAACAGAGCCGGCATGTACACGCCCAGCGCGCTGCACGAAGTAAACAGCAGCGTGGCACAGCCGGCGAGCCACCACAGGGTGTTGGACAGCGGCCAGGTACCGCCGCGCTTCTTCAGCAAGTAGAGCCAGTACAAGTAAATCCACGCGGCAATGATGGCGGCAGAGCCGAAGAAGATGTCAAAGCGCCACTGCGTGAACATGGCCTCCCAACCGAATGGGATCTCCAGGTTGTAACCTAGCTTGACCTGCATCTGCGTAATCGACGGCAGGCCCTCACCGCCGGCCTGCTCAGAGAAATTCGGTGGCGGCGGAGTACGGCCCAGAGCTACGGCAACGCCGATTGTCAGCGCCATGATGATGACCTCGACAATGGCCAGACGCCAGAATGGACGATTCGACTGAGCGCGCTCAATCTCCGGAATGGTGATCTTGCGGTGCACATAGCCGCATAGGCCCAGCAAGATAGTGAGAACGGCCTTGACCAGCACCATGATGCCGTAGTTGTTGCTGACCAGGTCAGACCAGTCAATGTTGATGGCTGCGTTAATGAAGCCGGAGGCAGACATGGCGATGAAAGCCACCAACGCCACGAAAGAATAGCGCTTCACTACCTCTGGCATCCATTCACCGCGACGACGCGCGTGGCCAACCAGCGCCATCAAACCGCCGACCCAAAACACAGTGAAGGTCAAGTGCCAGATGTAGGAGTTAGTGCCGTAGTCATGGGCACCACCGGAGGCATTGTGGCTTACAACCGCCAGCGGCATCATCGACACCAAGCTGATGGCGAAGAACACCGGCTGCCAAATCCACTTACGAGTCAGCGATGAACCAAGCGCCACAATGCCCGCAAAAATAGCTACCCACAGCCACGCCAAGCCCTCCTTGGTCTGCTCCAACGACACAGCCCAGTTACTCAGCTGAATCGTCGTCGACAGCGGCTGGCCCGACACATCGGAGAGCACCAGCGGAATCTCCATCAGCGCCATGAGGCCCCAGCCGAGCATGGCCCACATACCCGTGCGGGATGCCGTGTAGCCGTCGAGGCCCAAAGTGCCGTCGGCACGCTGCTTCGTACCGAAAGCGGCGAGCATAAACGAACCGACACCGAGGCAGGCGAGCAGCTCACCGGCCGCCTTCGCGAACGGGAACCCGAAGGTGGTGATTGTGCCGGGATCGGGAATACCCAACGTGGCGCGCGAATCCATGTTGAACGCCATCGAGAGCAAACCAGCTAGAACGCCGCCGATAAGTACAAAAACAACGTACCAACCAGCAGATTTACGGACTTTCTTATCCTTGCTAACAGGCGGAGAGGTCTCGGCCTTGGTCGTGGCAGTCATAGCCCTAAGCTTAGCGACCAAAGTCCCTAGAACAGAACCGGTTGTGATTGGCTACATTAGAGACGCTACAATGCTTTTCTTAGCTAGCCTCCATAGCTCAGTGGACAGAGCAGTCGGCTTCTACCCGATTGGTCGAGGGTTCGAATCCTTCTGGGGGCGCAAAAATAACCCGCCTGAACTGGTTTTATACCAGATGCAGGCGGGTTTTTACTTCTTAGTTCTTCTTGTTATCCGCAGGATCCGGGCGCAAGTAGCGGTCAACCATGTCGACGACCTCTTCGACAGATTCCTTGTCTAGCGTCGCGTCCTTGCCATCCGGGCGCCACACCAGCACCATCGTCTGAATCAGACGGTAAATGTTGCGCGCCAGCAGATATGGATCGTGCTCGCGAATAGTGCCGTCTTCCTGCCCGTGACGGACACCGGGGAGAATGAATTTCTCCACAATTTCCAGCTGTGTATCGCTCATCTCTCCAGTGAGCGCTTCTAAGACACGGTCGGGATCTGTCTTGACCAGGCCAGGGAAAAAGTCACTTTCGATGATGCGTTGAACGACGATTCGAATACGCAGCAACATGCGAGCGCGCGAATCGCCAGGGACATAGCGGAGCCCCTCAAGCATGTGCAGGATTTCGCGGTTGGTCACTTCCCCCAGAAGCTCACCAATGTCAGCGTATCGACGATATACGGTCGGACGCGAAACTCCTGCCTTGCGAGCAATTTCTGCAATCGAAGTCCTACGCAAGCCCACAGTCATTACGCTTTCGCGCGCAGCGGCAATGATGACATCATCGACGGATGGTTTCTGTGCCGCAGTGGTGCTTTGAGCAGCGTCGCCAACACGCCTCGTCTCATCCATGTAACTATTTCTCCCGTTGGAATCCGAACTCAGAAGTAATTTTATCAGGCAAATAGGTCGATTTAGTTCATGCCCCGTTGTCCAATTCTAAGATCTTACTTTCCAGTTAATTTCGTTTCCCCCACAATTCGCTCCACAAACCACACGGCAATCCACACGCCCGACCACAGCACAATCCACATCGCTAAGCTGGGCGTAGTCAGCGTGTGCCCCACAGCCCAGTCCGGGCACAAAATAAGGCGCACTGCAGAATCATGCCGAATCTCAGCGAAAGGTGAAATCATGGCTCAGCCCGATCCCGACCTCCAGCTCTCCCCTGAGCTCGACCGCATCGTGTGGATTGACTGTGAGATGACGGGCCTCGAACCCGAGCGCCACGTCATTGTCGAAATCGCGGCTCTCGTCACCGATGCCAACCTCAACGTCCTCGGGGAAGGCGTGGACATCGTCGTGCACGCGTCCGAGACCGAATTGGCGCAGATGGATGATTTCGTCACCAAGATGCATGCGAAGTCCGGCCTGGATCAGGAAATTCGCGACAGCAAGACTAATGTCGCCGACGCCGAACAGGCTGTTTTGGACTACATCCGTCAGTGGGTTCCCGAGCCGCGCACCGCCCCACTGGCAGGCAACTCGATTGCCTCCGACCGCAAGTTCATCCACCGCTACATGCCAGAGCTCGACCAGCACCTGCACTACCGCATGATTGATGTCTCTTCCTTCAAGGAACTTGCCCGCCGCTGGTACCCCCAGGTCCTCAAGGGCGCTCCAGAAAAGGGTCTCGCTCACCGAGCTCTTGCAGATATCAAGGAGTCGATCCGCGAGCTGGACTACTACCGCCGCGCCATGCTTCTGCCCCACCCCGGCCCCGAAGGCGACGCTATTTCTGCCGCAAGCAAGGAATCGACGGAAAAGTACGGTGAGATTCGCGGCTAGCTCGCTTTACGACGACCCAAACCCCACCCTTTCCCAAATTTATCCGGGTTGACCTGCTGTTTTTGTTTCCAGCCCACTGTGGGCTACCATATAGTTCGCTGCAGAGATGAGCTGAGAATACAGCTCCTTTAATGCGGTAATGGTGACTGTAGTTCAGTTGGTAGAGCACCAGGTTGTGATCCTGGGTGTCGCGGGTTCGAGTCCCGTCAGTCACCCCAAGTAGAACCCTCGGCCAGGTTTTTCCGGGCCGAGGGTTTTTGTGTTTCCGCCCGGCGCGTCGCCGGGGTGGGCCTTTTTGCTGCTAAGTCCCCCCCCATAGTCACTACCGAGTAGCCACCAAGCCTGCATCCGCGGACTGCAGCTTGCCGTCAACCATCTCCACGATTCGGTCGGCACCGTGGAGCTGCCCCAGGTCGTGGGTGATGTACAGGGTGGCCACACCCATCTTCCGCGTCACATCCATAATCAGTCGCGTCACCGCCCCTGCACTCTTCTGATCCAAAGCCGCGGTCGGTTCGTCGACTAGCAGCACTTCCGGCTCATTCATCAGTGCGCGCGCAACATTGACGCGCGCCTGCTGACCACCGGAAAGCTGGCTCACGCGACGTTCTCCCAGCCCAGCCAGTCCGACTGCCTCTAGCAGCTCATCCGCGCGCTTCTCCGCTTCACGACGGCCACCCGCGGGCCACCCGAAAACACGGCCCAGTCGCCGCATTGCGATGAGCTGCTGCTTAACCGTCAGCGCTGGCAGAAGATTCGGCTGCTGGAAAACAATACCGATGTGTTCGCGACGAATCTTGGCAGCATCCGCGCCGCGAGCGCTCAAATCAATGGCCTTCCTTTCCGCACTCTCGTCCGCGCCTGCACCGTTCGCGTCCTGTTTGTTGGAGTACAGCGTGACATGTCCGGTATCGGCACTCTTCAAACAACCTGCGATGGTCAACAGAGTCGACTTGCCGGAACCCGATGGTCCGACCAGTCCCACTACCTCGCCTGCCCGGATCTTCAGCGAGATGTCATCCAAAATGGTGCGTTTGTTGTCGCCATCTTGGACGGTCAGCGAGATGTTCTTTAGAGCGAGTGCCACGGGAGCCTGGTTGTCGATGTAGGTAGTCATTTTGTCCTCAATTCCTCAATTCCTCAGTTGCAGGTTGTGCATGATTAACGCGATGTGAGTGTTCTGTGGGAAGCCGCCGTGCTAGGCCGTACTAACGAGCCACTACGCATTCGCCAATGCGGTGGTCGGATCGACGCGGAATACCGGCACCAGTGCCAGCAGCGCACCAACTACGCCGGTCACGGCCAGAATGAGCCCCGGTACGACGGTCGTGGAAGCATCGACCACAATTGGCATGACGTCGCCGCTCTGCAGAGCCCAGCCCGCCGCTGCAGTCACCGCAACACCGCCGCCGACTCCGATTGCCAGCACGGCCAGGACCTGCGCCAGAGAGTCAGCCACCAGCACGGAGCGGGACGCACCGAGCGCCGAGGAAATGGCCACACCACGCAGTCGTTGAACAGTCCACACGGTGAAGAACGCGCCTACCACCAGCGCAGAAATCACATACAGCATCGAGGTCATCGCGTTCAGCGAAGTCTGCTCACCCTGGTAGGAAGCCGACAGGTTATTGCGCTCGCCGTCGCGCAGAATGGTTCCTTCCGGGACATTCGGCAGCTGCGCCGCGGACTCGTCGACAACCATCGCCGCTGGCACCATCTGCCCCGGCGTCAGGTCTTCCATCACGCCGCGCCCGGCATAAATGACCGCTTGGTGATCCAGCCACTTATCCCCCGCCACGCGCGCAACGGTGGTCTCGTGCTCGCCCATCGCGCCAGACAGGGTCAGCGAGTCACCTTCCGCAATGGCGGTTTCACTGACGCCGTCGGTGACGGCCACCTGGTCGTCGTTAAGCGAAAAGTCGGAGATGACGGTGACGGGCGTTTCATCGACGCGCGCACGACTGACGTAGACATCGCGGATGGTGGCGTTGTTATCGTTCGCCCACGTCTGGACGCTCTTTCGCGCCGTCTCGCCGATACTTGACGACGACAGCGACGTGGCCCCCTCCGAGATGACGACGGCGTCGTTTTTGTCGTAGACCTCGTCCAGTGCGGAGACGGACTGGGCGGACAGGCCGGCGGCCAAAGCCGAGAGGAACGTGACCATCACAGCAATCATCCCGACGGTGATGGTGATCAGTGCGGCACGGCCTGGAGCGGCTCGAAGTTCTTTCATTGACTGGTACATACTCATTATGGTCGTGGATTCAAAGGCGGATTTAATCGCCATGGAGGTTGAACTTCGTCTCCAACTTTCGGTTGATGTTGACAATTCCGGCTCGTCAGCGGTGTTTTGGCAGGCGGAACTGCCCTAAGCTCGAGAGCGTGGATACTCCTGAGACCCTGAACCGCAGCTGGCAATTACTGCGGTTTGCCCTGGATGTTTTGGTGCTGGTGCTGCTGGCGGTATGCGTGGTTCCGGATCCGCAGTGGCGAATCATCACCTATGCGGCGTGTTTTCTAGCGGTGTACATCGCAGGTTCGGTCGGGCCGATTGGTCGGGCTCGGCATGGCAACGTAGCCAACGAGGTCGCGCTGACTAAGCCGCGTGGCCTGCTGTTGGGCTGGCTTGTGATTCTGCTGCTGTGCTGGGCGGCAATGTCGTTTGCGACGCTGGATGCCTCTTTCCTGGTCTTCCCGCTGTTTTTCGTAATTCTGCAGGTCACCGGTGGCCTAATGGCCGTGGTTATGGTGGTGGCAACGACGGCGACGGCAATCGGTGCTATCGCCGTCCACACTCCGCTGACATTTGGTGGTGTCCTCGGCCCCATTCTGGGTGGGACGTTTGTACTCACGGTGGGGCTGGGGTTCCGGCTCCTGCAGAAGGAGACTATCGAAAAGACCAAGGCGCTGGAGGAGCTCTCAGCTGCCCGCGCCCACTCGGAAGCACTGTCCCGTCGTGCCGGTGAGCTGGACGAACGCGCACGCCTCGCAGCCGATATTCATGACACCGTGGCGCAGGGGCTTTCCTCCATCCAGCTGCTGCTGCATTCGGTGGAGTCCCGCATGAAAAGTGCTCCCACTCAGCATGACCAGACCTCGGTGGATTCGCTACAGCTCGCCCGCAAGGTTGCGGCCGACAATCTCGCCGAGACCCGGCGCATCATCGCAGCACTTCAGCCGGCTCCCCTCGAAGGCGCAGACCTATCCGGCGCGTTGGAGAAAGTCTGCTCCTCCACGGTGCTGGGCGATGCTGTCAGCTTCTGCGTCGACGGCACACCCACGCGGCTGCCGGCCACCGTCGAAGCAACCATCATCAGGGTGGCCCAGGCGAGCTTGGCGAACGTCGTCAAGCATGCACACGCCACGCGTTGCCGTGTCACCCTGACCTACCAGCCCGACGAGATTCTGCTCGACTGCGTCGACAACGGCATCGGCTTCGACCCCACCGCACCAACTAACGACGACAGCGTGGGGATCGCCAACGCGCGCCGACGCGTGGAGAAGCTCGGCGGCACCTTCACCATCGAGTCGGAACCGGGGCGTGGCTGCGGTGTCAGCGTCAGCATCCCGCACGAGCTCGCCTCTTAAAGTCCCGCGCCTGGTATGCAGGTAGGAAACGACCATTCACATCACCCGAGGAGTTAGCCAGGTGACCAAGCCCATCGGAGTCCTCATCGCCGACGATCACCCCATCGTCCGCGCTGGTCTTCGCGCAGTCGTTGAATCGGCGCCGGATATCGTCGTGGTTGGCGAGGCGGCCAGCGGTGACGAGGCGGTCGAGAAGGTGCGCGCATCGCTTGACGACGACTCTTGCGACCACATCGATCTGGTACTCATGGACCTTCGCTTTGGTGAGGCCCCTGGCACTGCTACCCGCGCAGGCGGAGTTGATGCCACCGCAGCCATCCGCGCACTGGCCGGGCGCGGCGCAAAGGCTCCAGAAGTGTTGGTGGTGACCAATTATTCTTCGGACTCCGATGTGCTCGGCGCTGTCACCGCAGGCGCAGTTGGTTATCTGCTGAAGGATGCCGCTCCGGAGGAGCTCATCGATGGTATCCGTCGTGCCGTTCGCGGCGAGACCGTGCTGAACACACAAGTGGCCGGGCGCTTGATGGGTCGGATGCGCAACCCCAATACAGCACTAACCCCGCGCGAACTCGAAGTGCTCGAGTTGGTCGCGCGGGGTATGTCGAATAGAAAAATTGCAGAACAGCTGGTGCTCACCGAAGCGACTGTGAAATCGCATCTGGTACATATTTTCACCAAGCTAGACGTCAGCTCCCGCACCGCGGCTGTTGCTCGGGCGCAGGAGCTGGGAATGTTGGGTGATTAGGAAACGGACTAACCCGCGTGGCTTAAATGATGGCCTCACTTAGAGGACATGGACTACCAAGAGCTGGTCTCGTCGGCGTTGCCCTTCTTCCAGGTCTCCCACGGGATGTTCCAGTCACCGAGTCCATCAACACCGGAGAGCGTCTCACCAATCGTATTCTTCACAATCACGATGTCACCGCGCTTAGTGTTGTCCAGGAACCACTTAGCGTTGGCGTCAGTGACGTTGATGCAGCCGTGAGACTGGTTGACGCTGCCCTGTGCCCACGTTGACCACGGTGCACCGTGGACGTAGATACCGGAGTAAGACATCTGCGTTGCATAGTTAACCGGCGTGACGTAGCCACCGTTTTCCAGAGACAGGCCGTAGGTACGAGAGTCCATCACCATGGTCTCGTTGCGATCACCGATGATGTACTGGCCATTCGGAGTCGGGTGAACATTCGACCCCATAGAGATAGGCATGGAGTTTACGACTTCACCGTTCCTCTTAATGACCATGGTCTTCGTCGCGTCATCAGCGATAGCAATGACTTCATCACCGATAGTGAAGCTGGTTTCGGCGGACTCCGCACCGTACATATCGTCACCAAGATCCGTGCCGTAAATATCGGACTTCACGGTAACCTTGGTCCCCGGCTTCCAGTACTCCTTTGGACGCCAGCGCACCTCACTGTTATTCAGCCAGTAGAAAGCGCCTTCCACCTTAGGCTCGGTGGTCACCTTAATTGCTTCCTCAGCAGCCTTGCGGTCCGAAATACTCGCGCTGAATTTCACAGCAATAGTCTGACCGACACCCACGGTGGAACCATCCAGCGGGGACAGGTAACCATTTACCTGAGAAGTCGGCTCGACGGTGGTGAAAGAAGTAGCCAGCTTTTCTGTGCCCGAGGTGGCGTTAATCTCATAGGTCTTTGAGTAGCCCAGGGGTTCTGCAGTGGTCCACTTGGTACCACTGGAGTCGAGCTTGCCCTTGACCTCTTTGCCCTCAGGGTTGGTCATAACAACCTTGTCCAGGCGATGTCCCTCTTCCACCTGAACCGAAATCGGGTCAACCACCGAAACATCGGTGGCGTCGTCCTTCACACTGGCGACAAGACCAACGTCTGGCTTCTCCGCCTCTTGCTGCTCGGCATTATCTCCGCCGACGGTACAAGCAGCTAGCGAGATGGTGGTCGCAAATGTCACCACCGCCATCGACAGGCGCTTAAAAGATTGCCGCATGATCGTGCTTCACTCCAACAGTGCAATTATTAAGTAGTAAGTCCCGGGGACACACTGCGACACACAGCGGAGTCCTGCTACAGCCCCTGGTGCGCCCTCGAAAAAGGTCAGACTGCCCTGCAGCGGCACTAGCCACCGATAAAACGCTCGCCCTAACTGAAAAGCCTTATTGACTGCCCAATCGCAGTCATCAACCCCTCACAGGGCGCAGCACGCAAAGTAGCCCAACGGTTCCTACAGTTAACCCTCTGGAAAATTGCTGTGCAACCCCAAAAAACCGGGGCACTTCAACCGACCTGGGAAAACAGCGCCCCCTTGAAGCTGCGTTACCGAAAAGTAATCAGTTCGCTATTCAAAAGTGCCACCGGACGCTTCCGGACGTTACTGAACACTGTCGAACGTAACTCCGACATCTATGCACACTCCCAACGTCGATGGCATTGATACAGGCCCTACCCCACTTTGAGGATTTCCAAACTTTTTTTGAACTTTTTTCAAACGGTTGCGCAAAACCTTTCAAAAAACATGCAAAAACATCAATTCAAAAACAGCATCTGACCAGCCGATTTTACAAACAATCAGAAACCTGGTTATATATCTTCTCGTTGCCGGCGAGGAGCTCACACAGAGAGCACCAAGCAGGAAACAGTAAGCGCCATTAGCTCAACTGGCAGAGCAGCTGACTCTTAATCAGCGGGTTCGGGGTTCGAGTCCCTGATGGCGCACAATACAGACCGGGAAGGTAGAAATACCCTCCCGGTCTTTTTGTTGCATAACAAGCGTAGGCGCCAACTTGCAACCCTCGCTCGCACCCCACGCCTGACTCAAACAAGGGTTAGATACGCAAAAGCGCACGACCCCAGGCAACCACCCGAAGCGCGTGCGCTAATTACCGAAAAACTATTTAGCAGCAGTCTCAATCATCTCGCGAATGCGGTCAATTTCCTTGCTGCGATTGCGGTTGCGACGAATGCCCATTGCGATGCCACCAACAACAAGTGCGGCAACGACGCCCAGTGCTGCCTGCACCTTCGGCTCATTCAGAGCATCGAAAACACGGGTCTTTGCGTCATCCGCAACGTTCTTCGGATTCGTTCGCACGGTTAGCTCATCCAGAGTACGGGCGAGCTGGTTACGGTTACGCTCAATATCGCGCTGGATATCTTCAATGCTGCGAGCCACGTAAACTCCCTAAAAAGTTGAATATCTAAAGTGATTGTTCGCCTAAAAGACTAACACTTCCACTACAGCAACGTGGGCGAGCACGGGGAAAAACTCAACGCATTGCTTCAGAGTCGACACGCACCGCTCCAGAGTCGATACGATGAAGCCATGACTACTTCTTCCTCCAGCGACAAAGAATACGGCCAGAACAACATCCGTCTGGAAGCTGGCGACCCTGCCCCAGCGTTTACTCTTCTCAACGACGCCGAAGAGCAGGTTTCTCTGTCGGACTACGCGGGCAAGCCCGTGCTGATTTACTTCTACCCGCGGGCCAACACCCCAGGTTGCACCACTGAGGCATGCGACTTCCGCGATGAATCCGCTGCCCTGAACGATGCCGGCATTCCTGTCGTAGGTATTTCTCCGGACAAGCCGGCGAAACTCGCAAAGTTCCGCGAGGACCACGGCTTAAACTTCACCCTTCTGTCCGATCCGGACAAGGAAACCATGACCGCATTCGGCGCTTTCGGCGAGAAGAAGAACTACGGCAAGATTGTCCAGGGCGTCATCCGCTCGACTTTCCTGGTTAATGCCGAAGGAGAAATTGAAAAGGCCTGGTACAACGTTCGCGCCAAGGGGCACGTCCAGCGCGTACTGCGTGACTTGGGCGTGGAATCACAGGCTTCCGAAAGCTAACTAGCCGCAAGGCCTACTTTGACCCTGGCCCCAAACTCTCCTCCCACATCATCCCGATTAGACGGTTTCGTAGTAGTGACTCAATCCCAGGACGCACCGAATATTCTTCGTCCCCGTCGCACTCCGGCTCAGCAACGCAGCCGAGAGCGGTACGCACGCATGCTCAGCTCGGCACGCACAGTGCTCATCGAGCACGGGTTTGAGTCTTTCACTTTCGACGAAGTCGCTCGCATCGCAGATATCCCCATTGGCACGCTCTACCAATTCTTCGCAAACAAGTATGTGATGATCTGCGAGCTCGACCGTCAGGACACCGAGGCCGTCATCGAGGAAGTCTCACGCTTCGGCGAAACAGTCCCCACCTTGAAATGGCCGGAGTTTCTCTCGGAGTTCATCGATCACCTGGCAAAACTCTGGCGCGAGGACGTTTCCAGAAGAGCCGTATGGCTGGCTGTTCAATCAACGCCCGCCACACGCGCAACCGCAGAAGATACGAAGTCACGCCTGGTCACCGAGATTTCAAAGGTGCTGCGCCCGCTGGTGCCGTCGTCAAGCGATGCGGAACTGAACTTCATCTCCGACCTCATGATTAACGCCACGTACGCCCTGCTGAATTATGCGGTGGACCATCCGGGAAGCGATGCTGAGCGGGAAGCTCATTACGAGCTGACGGTGCAGGAAATCAAACGCATGACAATCTCTTATCTCATGAGCGTCGCGGAGGCCGCAGACTAGAGAGCACCCCTCGCCCACCTCGGCAGGGGCATTTATTGCCCTTATCAATACGCGGAGGGTAGGCTTGCCTTAGTTTACGCTTTACTCTGGTCAGCGCGGTGGGGTTCCCTGTTTTTCGCCGCGCCTGCGCCGGAACTCCCAAACAGAATCAGAGGTTCACATGTCCACGACGCAGGGCGCTTTCCGACGGAGCCTGCTTCCCCGCTCTATTGTTCTAGCTTCGGCAATCGTAGTGAGTACGGGATTTTTACCCGCAGTCCCCGCATCGGCACAGTCACTGCCATCTATTGGACAGCTCGGCGGTTCGCTCCCCGGCATCGGTGACCTTCTCGGCGGCAGCACCGATCAGTCTGAGCGCCAGCTCTCCGTGACCCCTGCCACTGATCTTTCCGACGGCGCCACAGTGACCATCAAGGGAGTCGGCTACCCCGCTAACGCAAATATTTACCTGGCCCAGACAATCGAGAAGCCAAAGTCGGGCTACCCCTCGACCTATGGCGAAGCGGCCAAGGTCACGGTCGGCGCTGACGGAAGCTTTACGCAGGAGATGAAGGTCGCGACCAGCTTTGGCGATGTCGACTGCACCTCTACCCAGTGCTACGTAGCCTCCTTTACTGCGTTCCCTAATCTCTCTGACCGCAGCAATGACCAGTGGGTCCCCATCACCTTCAAGGCGGGTGCTACTTCCCAGGCTGCTCAATCGCAGGGTTCCACCGGCGCGGCACCGAGCGGTGGCCAGAGCACTGGTTCGGGCTCTCAGTCGGGCTCACAGTCACCGTCCCAGTCACGAGGTAACGCATCGGTGAGCCTGTCCAAGACCTCAGACTTGAACCCGAGCGGCGACACCATTCGAGTCGAAGGCAAGGGATTCAAGACCTCTGGACCGGGCATCTACGTCGGTATCGCGCAAAATGACCAGATGGATGTGACCAACGCCGATTCCTTCGGCCCGGATACCCAGTTTGTGTCTACTTCTCGCGGCAACCTGAAGTCCGACGGCAGCTTCAGCGTGGATCTTCCGGTCAGCGCGAAGTTCGGCACGGCAGACTGCATGCAGAACGCTTGCTCGGTCTACACCATTGCTGCTCACGGTTCTTCCGACCGCAGCCAGGACACGGCGACCTCGGTATCGTTTGCCGGCGGAGCTGCCAAGCAGGACGCTACCCTGCCCTCCGGCGGTGGCTCCTCACAGTCCGCAGGCAGCGCAAGCTCCGGCACCAGTGGCAGCACAGGGTCTAGTGGAACGAGTAGCACCAGCGCTTCCAGCGGCTCCAGCAGCTCCAACGGCAGCAGCTCCAACGGCAGCAGCTCCTCGACCGGCACCCCGTCGGTAAGCCTGTCCACCACGGAACTGAACCCATCGGGCAGCACCGCAATTACCGTCTCCGGAACCGGATTCAAGACCAGCGGCAACGGCATCTACGTCGCAGTGGCTGAGAAGAACAAGTTCTCCACCACCAACGCTGATGCTTTCTCCGCCGCTGAGTTTGTCCGCACCTCCCAGATGTCCTCCGACGGCAGCTTCTCTACAACGCTCAATGTCGAGGCCGTCACCTCGGCCGCCAACTGCGTCGAAAATGACTGCGCACTCTACACCTTTGCTGCTCACGGTTCCTCCGACCGCAGCCAGGACACGGCCACGGACCTCAGCGTCGGCGGCTCCGCCAAGGAACGCGAAGAAGCTGTGAAGACCGGTGCCTCCAAGACCGGAGAGTCCAAGGCCAGCGGCTCATCCAAGGCATCTGGCAAGGCTTCCGCAAAGTCCAACGCTTCCGGCAATGGCCTCGACGAAGTTGATGTGCAGACTCAGCCGGCCGCGACCAACTCCCCGCTCCAAACCGCCGCAGTCGCCGGAACCGGCGCAATCCTGGGCGCGCTAATCTTCGGTGCCGGCATCCTGGTCGGTCGCCGTCAGAAGTCCGTCGATTAGCACGGCGCCGGACTAGTCCAAGCGTACGACGGCGATTGCGTAGTCGCCGTCGTGCGAGATGCTTAACGACGGCCCCAGCTGCCACTCCTGATCGTGGAAATGGCGGCTCACAGCCCCGTGGAGACTGATGCTCACGCGACCGTAGGCATCCGGCTGCACCTCTATTTCCCGCCAGTCCAGCTGATCGCGCGCAATCGGCGGTTGGCTGCCGAAGAGAGTCTGCGACCAGGCCTTGATGAAGGCTTCCTTCGCAGCCCAGCGGCCCGCTAAGTGACGCGCCAGCGCGCCGCCGACTGCTCCGCGGCGCCTAGCTACCAGTAGCTCCGCAGGTGTGAAAACAGCCTGCGCGAACTGACTTCCTGGCATATTCAGCTGCTCTTCGAAGCCCGGAATATAGACGAGGTCTACGCCAATCATGGCTGGAGGACACCATCGATCAGACGGGCGCCGTCGGAAAGCAGAACTGCCTTTTCCAATGCAGCGGGTGAACCGAACCGACCACCGTCCGCCAGGTTTCGCTCGCGTGGACGCTCGTAGAGGGCTTCTCCACCGTAAATAGCCTCATCAATGCGACGCAGACCAGCCGCTTCGCGGTTGTACGCCGCGGACCGCCAACGCTCCGCAGCCTCAGCGCCATCGTGCTGCACTATCGCTTGGTAGAAAGCTTCCGGATGCACGACTGCCACCAGTGCCGAGACATGTCCGAACCCGAGCGAGGTAACAAAGCCAGCCTTCAGCGGCAACGTATTGCCGAAATTGACTGCCTTCGTTGGCCATACCAGACGCGAATGCTCAGCCAATGCGGGATCGACGCAGTCCAGCGATCGATTACCTGGCACAATGCCGCTGCGCAACACCTGGGTCAGACCAATGATCTGGAACGCTGCAGCACCACCCTTAGCGTGTCCCGTCAGCGATTTCTGAGAGACCACCAACAGCGGGTTAGAGCGCTCGCGACCGAGTTCATCTGCAATGCGTTCATGCAGTTCGGACTCATTTGGGTCGTTGGCATTGGTCGAGGTGTCGTGCTTGGACAACACCGCGACCTGATCCGCAGTGACATCGAGTGCTGCAAGGGCGCGAGCCAACCGAGACTTCTCGCCGCCCTGAGCGGCCGCTAGCGCGCCCAAACCCGGCGCCGGAATGGATGTGTGCGCGCCGTCGGCGAAGGACTGGGCGTATGCGACGACACCGAGCACGGGGAGCCCCATGTCACGGGCGATGTCTCCGCGAGCCAACAGCACCGTGCCACCGCCTTGCGATTCCACAAAACCTCCGCGTCGACGATCGTTCGGCCTGGAGAAGTACTCATGCTCGATGCCTTTGTTTTCCATGGTGGCGGAGTCAGCTGTGGCGGCCATGTCGCCGAAACCTGTGATTCCCTCTGTGGATAGGTCATCAAAGCCACCCGCGACAACAAAATCTGCCTTACCCAGGGCAATCTTGTCGACGCCCTCCTCCACCGACACCGCTGCCGTCGCACAGGCTGCCACAGGGTGAATCATCTGCCCGTAGCCACCGACATACGACTGCATAACGTGGGCGGCAATAACATTTGGCAATGCCTCTTGCAGGACGTCATTGGCTCGCGGTTGCCCCAGCAGACCGTCGATGTAAAGACTGCGCAGCGACTCCATCGCACCAATACCTGTGCCCTGTGTCGACGACACTCGCGCCGGGTTGACCGCTTCCAGCAGCTGCGCTGGGCTGAAGCCCGATGACAAGAAGGCATCGACAGTACAGACAATGTTCCACAAGCTCACGCGGTCCAGATTGTCCATCATGTCTGCCGGAATACCGTAGCGTGCCGGGTCAAAGCCCTGCGGAATTTGACCGCCAACATAGCGGCTCATCGCCATTCGGCGTGGAACCTGAACTGGCGTGCCAGCGGCCCGTGTCACAAGCCACTGCCCTGTCTCGGTATCGAAGCTCGCAGTGGTGTTGTCCGGGTTGGAACTGACAAAAGTCTCCGCTGCCGCGCGGTCACGCACAGCAAAGCTCAACGCACGATCCAGGTAGACCGTGGTCAGCTCAGTCATCGTATTGTCAACCAAATCGCCATCATCGGCGTAACGACGCACACCAACTCGCGCCAGTACTTCATCGCGGTAGCGCGTAGCAATGTCGCTTTCTGCCAACGGTTGCCCGTCGGCATCGCGCCAGCCACCCTCATAGGAAATCAGCCCCATTGACCAGGCTAATTCCACAATTCCTGCTGCAGAAATATCATCGACTTCAGCCTCAAAGCGCGTCCGGGAAGAACCGTACGGCCCAAGCTCACCGGCGCCCACAATGACCACCATGTCCTCCGGAGCCGCTGCGATGTCACCAAAGGTCGGTGTTGTCTGCGCAATTGGTCGGCGTGGGCTTGGCAGACCGCTCAGAACACGGCTTGACGACGGCTCCTGCGAACGCGCCCCGCTAGCGACCTCGGAGCTTTGAGCTGTTGGGCCAGCCGCCTGCGCAGCCTCCTGCGCCAATTGCGCAATGTTGAGGTCGACGTCACCCAATCCGCCGGTGAGATCGGCCTGAATCGGGCGGGTTTGTGCCTTCTTCCGAGCCTCCGAGCTCGCGAGCTCAATGAGTTCAGCTGCCATTTCTTCGGTGGAGAAGGTGCGAACTCCCTTTGTTTCCACTGCAGCAACCAGCGGATCGTTTCCACCCATCAGGTTGGTGCCTCGAACCCAACCAATCTGTGCATGAGCCAGAGTGGCGCGGGTGCGCCAAGCGTCCTCCACATTCCAGCGCGCCACCACTGCATCGAGTGCGGCCTTGGCTTCACCATAGGCACCATCACCGCCGAAGCGACCACGGTTCGGTGAACCCGGCAGCACCACATGCAAACGATGGTCCAGATTATTGTCCCCGCCAAGTGCTGATATCCCTGCGATGAGTCGTTCCACCGACCACAGAAGCAGACGCATTTGGGTCTCGGACGCAGGACCGGCGTCGGCAAGCGAACCTGAGACCGTAGGCGCCGCGAACGGGAATAGCAGCGTCGGTGACAGCGCGGGCTTGGTCACAACCACTTCCGCACCAATCGTCGTAGTCTGCTCGGTTCCGATCCAGTCGATAAGGGAATCCAGGTCCTGGAAGCTGGACAGGTTCGCCGGTACCACCCACAGCTTCGCCTCGCCCTGCGCATGCATGCGGTAGAGCTGCTTGTAGAAGCTCAGGCGCTCATGTCCCAGGCGTGAGGTAGTGACAACAACGGTTGCTCCCTGAGACAGCAACTGTGCAGTCACAGCGGAGCCAATCGAATTTGGCGATGCACCGGTAACAACTGCGATGTCGGCATTCATCGATAGTTCGTCCACATTCGTGATGGACTCATCCGCCAGCTGTCGGTAGATACTCGCCAACTGTGTTCGCCCTGCCGCGTCTGCCTTGGCAGCCCACCACTGTGCCTGCTCGACTGCGGTTTCGTGGATACTGCCCGGCGCGGTGTCAGCCACGTCTTCATCAGCGGCTGCCCAGAGGCGTGCTAGGTCATCGCGGGAGGTGGCCCAGCGGTCGTCGAGCAGCACTGCCTTGGTGGGCGTAAACGTCGGGGTGACCAGCTTCGGCCAGTCCGCACCGAGTTCAGCAGTGACGAGATTTACCAGGTTGCTGTCGGCGTCTTCGGCATCGAAGTCAATGGCACCGGTAATCTCGTGGCCGAGTTGCTCCAGAATCGTGCGTGCAGCGGTGGCAAGAATTCCTCGTTGACCAGTCAGTTTATCTGCAAACTCAGTGAGTGCAGCCGAGTCGACCATCCCAGCACTACTGTCGCTTGCCGACGGCTTAGCGACAGATACACCTCGCTGCGAGGCGACCGCGAGGATTGCTTCATCGATCAGCTGGTTGAGTTCAGCAGTACTGGTTGGGGCGGCCGGTGCCAGATGCGCAAGATCACCGCCGCGCAGGGATGCGCCCTCGCGAGTACCGAGCATCATCTCGGCGCTAACTGCGGTTGCCCACCCCTTGCCGAGCTGCCATTCATCGACCACATAGTCATCGATGTAATTCGCGCCTGCACCGGCAGGACCGGTAATCCGGCGAATACCGTCGGCAATGGCTTCGGAGAGAATCGGACCGAATGCCGAATACCCACTGGCCAAGCTATCAATCTTGTCCTTTAGATCAGCCAGTTCCGCATCTGCGGCCCCTTCGATTGAACCGAGGTCGAATTCCACTCCGAGATCGAGCAGCAGTTGATTGCGTCGAGATGAGACTCCATCGACCAGAGTCTCAATGGAGTCGGCGGCGCCGAGCTGGTCGGGGCGCACCTTCGTCCATTGGCAAATAAGAACTTCCAGCGCTTCTGCCGGGCTGACTGCGATATCAGCAACTTCGGCAGCCGGAGTGGCAGCACTCGTGATCGTGGTTGCCTGTTCGGTCGCCGCGGATTGGTCTGCGGATACCGCCGGCGCCGCTGATCCTGCTTCTCCCGATGCTCCTGCTGCTCCAGATAGGGTCTGCGCCGCGTCCTGCTCTGGTGTCACCTCCGACTCGGGCTCAGTCTTTTCCGGCTGAATTTGGTCGCGCATAAACGCTGCATCAGCATCACGCTCGAGATTGAGCACTCGAATGTCACGGCTTCGGTGGCGGGGCAACTGGCAGGTACGGGCAGCCAGGTTTGCCAGTGTGGGCGCTGTACCTACACCGACTTCAATAATGCGGCTGACACCGAGATCCTCAAGCAACAGATCCTGCGTTTCGACCCACCTCACCGGTGAGCAGAATTGCCAGGCCAGCAACTCGACCAGCAACATGCGGGCCAGGCGCGCCGGGTTTTCAGCAGCAGTATCAAAGTCGGCAAGGATGTTTTCCAGAATGTCTGAGTCGACGACTGCAGCCATCTGGCGGACGAACTTCTCGGTCAGCTCAAAAGAGGTCGCGGTGAGATTCGGGATATAGCGTCCCACCAGGCGTTCTGGAGCGATTTCCGCTGGCAGCAGCCGCTCCAGGTGTTTACGGAAGGAATCCACACCGTCGCGTAGGACACTGGAGTGGAATGGCACATCAATACCTGGGATACGCACGTATCCCTTGCCGTCCGAGCTGCGGCGCTCGCACTGTTCAGCCAGTGCCGCAAGGCCCGCGACGGTGCCGGCGACGGCGTACTGCTTGCCTGCCAGGTTGAGATTTACGACTTCGAGGAACTCACCGGTTTCCTGCGACAACCGATTAACAAACTCAGTGACCTCGTCCTCGCGTACGCCGATCTTGTCCGGACGCAGGGCGCACAAACCATAGTTGGACCTCCCCTGCTCATCACGTTCGACCAGTTCATGCATGGTCAAACCGCGGCGGTAGACAACCTCCAACACGGCATCTGCGTCAAGCGCACCAGCGAAAGCCGCCAGCGCGTTGTACTCACCGACAGAGTGTCCCGCAAAGTGAGCTGTTTCATCCAGCAGCCCTGCTTCACGGAGCTCCGCAACCTGCGCCAGCCCCAACGTCGCCATCGCAACCTGGGTGAACTGAGTCAGATTCAGGACACCTTCTGGGTGGAAATAGCGCACACCATCCACAACCACCTCTACCGGGTTGTCCCGAACAATAGCCAGTACGGAAAAGCCAAGCTTCTCTCGGGTCATCGCATCCGCCTGGTCCCACACGCGGCGGGCCGCTACGCTGCGAGTCCGGGCAGACAGCCCCATCCCCTGTGATTGAATCCCCTGGCCAGGGAAGACATATGCAGTCGTCGGTGCGGCAATTACAGCAGTGGCAGTCAGTACCAGCTCGCCCTCTACTGTGGCCGTGACTTCACGGACTTCACCGGCGCCTGGACGGTCATCAAAACCACGGCGTTCGACAGAGAATTTCACTTCCTGACCAGGTAGAACCGGACTCAGCATAGTCGCAGTGAACTCAATCACCCGATTGCCAATGCCGGCATCCGACGTGGCAACAGCCGCATGCTCGGCCATCGCCGACAGCCACATTCCATGGACAATAACCCCTGGTAGACCAGCTAGCGCTGCTGCCCGGGAATCGACGTGGATAGGATTGCGATCGCCCGTGACACAGCTAAATGGCTCCATCGCCTTAGGCGCTTCCACGGTCAACGCACCGCGGAAACTCCGTGGCGTGTCCGTGACCGTTGGAAATGGCACAGTATTGGTCCGTGCTGTCTCGCCGCCGTTTCGGCCACGAATGGCAAACCGTTCGCTCAAGGTGGCGAGCAGCGTATCGCCATCACGAACCTCCGCGCGCACCACAACTAGTCGCCCTAAGTCCGTATCAACGACCTCATCGACACGCGCGCTAATCCGCAACGTTGTGGTTTCCTGCGGCAGAGCCCCAATCATACGAATGTGATGCTCAAGGTGAACAAGCGCGAGCATGCCCTCAACAACATCAATGCCGGTCTCAGTACGCGCCTGCGCGACTGCCGCAAAAATCGCTGGCCAAGCATGCCCGACCAACGCGTCCGGCACCGTCGCCTGCGACTCATCGCCGGCAGCTGCAATAGTGACCGCATCGTAGTCAGCCATCGCCATCGGATCCCACTCGGATTCCCACTCCGCGACCCCATCGACGATGTTTGCAAGCTCACCGCCAGCCGCGATTCGCGTCAGCTCCCGCATCGCGGCTGCCGCATCCTCATGCTTGACGACGGGCACTGCGCCCACCGCTGCACTCTGGCACAGGCGAATTCGCAGTTGCGTATTCTCCCCCGCAGCATCGGGCAGCGGAACGGTCAGCTGTGCCCAGACGAGCTCCTCCCCGCCCTCATCATTGCTGCCATCAACTCCAATGGTCTCCAAAATGGCACCAGTACCTGGGTGCTCCAGGCGTTGTGAACGAGAGACATCACTTGCGTCAGATACACATACCCACTCATGTTCCGCGCCAAGTGCCAGCGCCGGATTCGGCTGCTGTCGACCAGCCCACCAAATCACAGGTGCTGCGAGCATCCGGCTGAGGGCGTCAACAGGTGCCTCCGGCAGGTAGCCGATATCCATCAATGCCTGTGCAGTAGCTTTTTCAAACCGACCCAGAATCTCCGCTACTGGCTCATTCGCGCGGGTAATGCCCGAAACAGCCTGCGGCCCTGGGATGATGCAGACTTGATCCGCATCGTAGCGAGAGTCATGCGCCTGCCATAGGGAGTCCGATCGCCACCAGCGACGAACCTCATCATCGATAACCGGAACGAATGGCACAGGTTTGCCAGGTGTGCGGCAGAGCTCAGAGATAAAGAAGGTGACATCTGCTGGGTGGAGCTGGGTATCCAGATCCAGCAGGCCGGATAGTCGCGAGATTTCATTCTGCGGCTGAGTGCGCAAGCTGTCGCCGTCGGCAAGCGCGTCAAACGTGCCCGCGTCGACTGCATTCAATCGTGCCTCTACGCGATCGACGAGTGCGACAAAGCGCGTCGACCACGTTGGATCGAGGAACGTCCCTTCGGGCGCACACAATTCGAGATAGCGATTCAGCACCTCGTCATACGTCATGGTGACGACATCCCCGAAGTACGGCTTCGCGGTGGCGTTAATTGCCTCGATGATCTCTGCGCGTCGTTCGGTGACCTTAGTGAGGTCACCTGCGACTTCGTCAAGCAATCTGCCTGCGCGTGCTGCGGCGTTATCAATTTCGTGGATATCAGCGCCCAACTGGCTGCGTCCCGACGCCATGCCATCCATGGCGCTACCAGCGGGGATCCAGTTGTCAGTGCCGACGGTGTCGACCAGCATCTGTTTCACGGACTCAGAGGCGGTCGACTCCTTGGCTGCCATCGCAGCTGTGCCGATGATGACAGCATCGACCGGCATCGGCGCCAATCCGTACCGTGTCGACCACGTGCCCATCAGATAATCACGGGCCTGTTCTGGCTTGCCGATACCGCCGCCAACAGCAAGCACCACATCTCGCTTGCGGATCTTTGCGTAGGTGTTAATTAGCAGGTCATCGAGGTCTTCCCAGGAATGGTGGCCGCCGGCACGCCCACCTTCAACCTGCATGATGATTGGATACGGTGTGCCCTGCTGCGCCAAGGTGTCTGCAATTTCGAGCACCGACTCGATTTGTGCGATTGTGCCCGGTTTGAAGGAGATATGCGGAATCCCGCCCTCACGCAGCTGCTTTACTAGCTCAACTGCCTCGTCCACCTCGGGGATTCCCGCGGAGATGGTGACTCCATCAATCGGTCGCCCCGCTGCCACTGCGCGCGGGAGCAAACGGCGGCTTCCAATGTGCAAACCCCACAGGTACGGATCCAAAAACATGGTGTTGAACTGTGCACTGCGCCCCTCCTCGAGCAGATCGGAGAGTCGCGCCACATTAGCCTCGAAGATTTCCGGCGTGACTTGGCCGCCACCGGCCAGCTCCGCCCAGAACCCCGCATTCGCAGCAGCCGCCACGATCTCAGGGTCAACGGTTGTCGGGGTCATACCGCCGAGCAGAATTGGCGAGCGCCCGGTCAACTTGGTGAACTTCGTCTCGACACGGGGCTTGTCTCCAGTGACCAGACGCGGCGCAAACTCCAGCCACGATGTCGGATGCTCAATGTCGCTCTCAGACAGGACGCCCCTACCCGCAGCTGTCGCCGCAGGAATCACCGCCACGCCATAGCCTTCAGCGTTACGTTCTGTCAGCTTGACGACGCCTGTGTTCGGCCCCAAATCCAAAATGGTGGTTGCTCCTTGGTCGATGAGCCCCCGTACCTCGGCGCTCCAGTCACTGGGGTCAACCAAGATTGCACGCGCAAGCCGGTCCGCCGTTTCCGCATCTAGCCCAATGCGCTCAGCTCGCTCCACTACCCATGCCACAGCAGGTACCAGCGCTGGGTGATGGAATGCGCCACTAACTGGCAGAACTGTACATTCGACTTTCCGACCCTTCGGCTGCTGCGTTGTGAGCTGCTCTGCCAGCTGGTCTAGTTCATCCTGCTTGCCGATAACTACGCTGGTAGTCTGCGTATTCTTCAGACCGATGACACAGCCCTGGGGGAGGAAAGGCTCCAACTCCTCGACCGTCAGGCCAGAGATACTCATCATCGGCGCGCGCCCAAATCCGGCTACTCGGCTTCCGCGCGCACACGCCACACCGATGAGGCGAGCTAGCGCCAGAAGCTCTGCTGCCTTCTCTGGGCGAGCGACAATCTCAGCGGCAAGAACACCTTGCGAATGACCGGTTACCGCTACCGCTTCGGTGATATTAATTCCCTGCTTTTCCAGCAACTCGACAATGCCCAACTGTGCCAAGACGATGCCCGGGACGCTGACCGCAGGGTTGGTTGTATCTCCGGTAAATGGCTCGTCTGTAACGAGTGAGATTGCCCAGCCGAAGGGGTCGAAACCTGCGGGAAGCTGGCCGATGAGATCGTCGTCAAGCGGTGCGAGCAGTTCCTCAGCGCGAGTGAAAACTTCCCGTAGTTTCTTTGAGTTGCCACTGGCCATGACGCTGGAGAGAGTGTCCAGCCATGGTTGCGATTGACCGGCGAAAGTGACTGCAAAAGTACCCAGGTCTGGAGCAGTTACGACATTGGTCTGCAAAGTGGCGAGTTTTTCGTATTTCACGTGGCTGAGGTCCTTGTCTTGTGGAGTACGAAATGAAAACATCTTTTGTTTCCAAATCCTTGCCAGGACACTATGCCATAAATCATGAGGAATCCATCATGTTTTTCTCGTGCGGTTTTGTGATGCCATCAACGCGAAGATAATTTGCAACCCCAAAACGAGAGGCCGAACACGGCTGCGAAATCAGCGAGTACAACGCTTCTAAAATGAAGGAACTTCGCAGGTAGAAAACAGTGTTCCCCTGTCGAGAAATTGCTTGCACTTCACCACTCTGTCAGCACCGGCAGTGGAAAATGAAGCCCGGAAGACTGAGCCAATTTATGCCCAATCGGTGATGAACATCACACCCGGAATGCGTGTCAATGGGCGCCGAGAACGCTCAATCTTTCCTCGATTAATCGCCTAGCATATCCAGAATTGTGGACTCCGCTTCTTCTAAGCGCCGCTCTGACTCTTCAAGGTCCTGCTGCGACTTACCATCGCGCTCGACCTTGCCGTCGAAGATTGCGCAGGGATCATCGTTGACCACAGTGTCGTCGGGAACTATGCCACGACGCGCCATGTACTCATCCAGATGCATCGAGATGCTCATGTTGCCTCCCTGCTTCCACCTTACGATTCAAGATACGATTCGATCAGCGTCATTGTATCGACAGATTCGATTGCCCTACGCAGTGGAATGAGCGGACAGAGGTTTCCCAGAATGGTACTCACGCGCGCTGTGCGGCTGCCCCGTCTTGCGTTCCCCTTATCGATGCGAAAACTGTCGCAGGTCTACGACCGGTCTGGCGGCCAGGGTTTTCCATCGGGGAAATACCGGTCAAACTTCCAGCCCAGGCGGAACGGAAGCACAAACTTAGGAGGGCAGTTGTTGGCCTCCCACATTGTCTCCGGCTTAGCTGCGTGTTCAGCCACCTTACGGTCGGTGTACACCCCGTGACATATAGGGTCGTAGTAGTCTGGCTCGTCAATCTTGTGGGCGGGCGTACCACTAAATACCCCGTAGAGAATCTGGTCGCGGCTTTCGACCTCGACCTCGAAATCTTCCCAGGTACCAATCATGTCGCCAGGTTGTGCACGCCACCAGTCGTCTATCTTGCGGGCGGTCTCCTCGGACTCGACGAACCCGCCGAGAGGTTCAGTGTTATCCGGATAGCGGGGATAAACGACGCAGACAACAATTTTCATAGTCATGGTGGGTTAAGTAGCAAAAAGTGTGTCTGACTTTCAG